>NZ_JBHWIR010000044.1:0-7168 GCF_042731835.1 Kitasatospora sp. NPDC059817
GTCCTTGGGCAGGAACACCCCGGCCAGCTCGGTGTCCTCGCCCGCGACGCGGCTGTTGACGCGGACCGGCGGGTCGTAGCGCAGCGCCGCGGGGAGAGCGGCGGCGTTTTGGCGCGCGCGCGCCCGCCGCCCCGCCCCCCACGCCGCCGTGCACCTCGACCGGGCCCCACTCCAGCTCCCGGGCCAGCCAGTCGGTCCACTCCGGGCCGACCTCGGCGGGCAGCACCAGCAGCGCGGGTTCGGGGCTGTAGCAGGTGGCCAGGCAGGCGTAGTGGTGCGCCTGCCGCAGCCGTCGGGCCCGCTGGGCGGCGTCCATGTCCGGGGCGAAGAACTGCTCGTTGAAGTCCGCGACGTTGCCCACGTGGACCGCCGCCCGCCCGCCGGTCCAGGCCCCCACCCATCCGTCCATGGGGGCGAGCCTAGGGCCTCGTCAGGTCATGCGTCATGCGTCGGAACACGATCGGCCATATGCGGCACGGGTGTTGATTTCTGCTCACTTTTGATTTGAACAGGACACAACTTGGCAAAGATATGACCATTCCTCTAGCTCTACCTGACTGATCGCCGTCAATGTCGGTCGCAGCTCTTTTCCCTGCAGCTACCCCGACTGGAGTCAGAGTGAGCCCCACCTCCTCCTCCCGCCGCCCCCTCGCGGCCGGAGCCATCGCGGTCGTCGCCGCCCTCGTCGCCGTCGCCGTCCCCACCGGCACGGCCTCCGCCGCCACCGGCACGAGGGACGCCGCGATATCCCAGGCCCGCGCCAACGTCACCCACAACGCGGGGGTGTTCGGCTTCGGCGCCGGCCAGGACCTCGTCGTCAAGGACGTCGTCCTCGACGCCGACGGCACCCAGCACGTCCGCTTCGACCGCACCTACCAGGGCCTGCCGGTGGTCGGCGGTGACCTGGTCGTCCACCAGGACGCCCGCGGCCGGCTCAAGGACTCCTCCCGCGCGGCCGCCCACGACGCCGCCGTCAGGTCCACCGTCCCGAAGGTGCCCGCGCAGGCCGGCGCCGCCAACGCGCTCGCGGCCGCACCCGGCGTCCAGGACGCCACCAGCACGCCCGAACTGGTCGTCTGGGCCGCCGACGGCACGCCCCGGCTCGCCTGGCGCACCACCGTCGAGGGCACCGGCGAGCACGGCCAGCCGGCCGGCAAGGTGGTCGTCACCGACGCCACCACCGGCGAGCAGATCGAGACCTACGACGCCGAGCACCAGGCCTCCGGCACCGGCCACTCCGAGTACACCGGCGACATCACGATCGACACCACCGCCCAGAGCGGCGGCGGCTACACCCTCAAGGACGCGGTCCGCGGCCACGTCACCAAGGACGCCAACAACGTCGCGGCGAGTGCGCTCAAGGCCGGCTCCGGCACCGCGTTCACCAGCACCACCAACGTCTGGGGCGACGGGAAGAAGTTCTCCACCGACCGCTCCACCGCCGCCGTCGACGCCCACGCCAACACCGCCTGGACGTACGACTACTACAAGAACACCTTCGGCCGGAACGGCATCAAGAACGACGGCAAGGGCGCCACCGTCTTCGTCCACGTCGGCACCAACTGGGACAACGCCCAGTGGTCCGACAGCTGCTTCTGCATGATGACCGGCGACGGCGACGGCAGCACCGACCCCGAGCAGGTCGACCTCGACACCATGGGCCACGAGATGACCCACGGCGTCACCAGCGCCACCGCCAACCTGCGCTACAGCGGCGAGTCCGGCGGCCTCAACGAGTCCACCAGCGACATCTTCGGCACCATGGTGGAGTGGTACGCCAACAACAAGGTCGACACCCCCGACTACCTGTTCAGCGACCAGTCCACCCCGCCGTGGCTGCGCCGCTTCGACAAGCCCTCGCTCGACGGCCGGTCGGCGGACTGCTGGAGCAGCTCGGTCGGCAAGCTCGACGTGCACAACTCCTCGGGCGTCGGCAACCACTGGTTCTACCTGGCCAGCGAGGGCAGCGGCAGCAAGACCATCAACGGCTACACCTACAACAGCCCCACCTGCAACAACTCCACGGTGGCCGGCATCGGCAACCAGAAGATCGCCAAGATCTGGTACCGCGCGCTGACCGTCTACATGACCTCCACCACCACCTACAAGGGTGCCCGCACCGCCTCCCTGAGCGCGGCCAAGGACCTGTACGGCCTCAACAGCACCGAGTACAAGGCCGTCGCGGCGGCCTGGAGCGGCGTCAACGTCAACTGACGTACCGTCCCCGGGCGGTGGAGGTCAGGCGGTCAGGCAATCAGGCGGTCAGGCGGTCAGGCGGTCAGGCGGTCAGGCGGTCAGGCGGTCAGGCGGTCAGGCGGAGAACCCCACGTGGACGTGGTCGTGGTGGGTGTCGTCGGTGAAGAACTGGTTGCCCACGCCCGGGATCGCCACCGGACCGCCCACGTTGTACGAGCCGGCGGCGGCCGCGTCCCGCATGAAGGACTCGATCAGCTGCCGGGGCGTCGACGGGTCCACCACCGCCTGACCGTCGATCCGCCAGACGTCGAAGGCCCGGCCCAGCGGATGGTCGCTGGGCCGGGTCGTGCCGAAGACGTCCAACGGGTGGCCGGTCCGCACCACGCTCACCGACAGCGTGTACGGTCCGGCCAGCCGGAGCATCGCCGCCAGCACGCTGTCGTGCACGGTGCCGCTGCGCAGGTCGGCGGCCGCCTCGGGCGGCAGCTCGATCCTCGGCTGGGCCAGCACCTGCGCCACCGCCGGGGCGGGTGAGGCGGCGGCCGGGCCCGGCTCCCCCGGGTTCAGGGCGGTGACGGTCCAGCGCGGCGCGGCCCGGCTCAGCCGGACGTCCACCGTGGTGCCGCCCTCGGCGACCGAGCCATCGGCCCGGCGGGTCCACTGCCGGCAGACCACCAGCACACTCGCCGAGTCCGCGAGGATCCCGCCGTACTGGGCGTCGATCACCTCCAGGCTCGCCTCGGCGGCCGTCGGGGCCAGCGGCCCGGCCCGGTCCGCCAGTTCGGGCGGCAGGCCGAGCGCCGCCACCCGGGCCCGGGCCGCCTCCACGCCCTGCCCGCCCGGCGGCCAGGCGCCGAGCGCGGCGACCAGCTCGACGGCGCGGCGCTTGACGTCGGGCTGCACCTCGGACGGGCCGGGCTGCCAGAGCACGGGGTTCGGCAGGGCGGAGACCGTCGGTGTCCCCGTCGGCGTCGGGGCCACCGTCCACGTCGACGTCTCCGTCGGTGTGCCGGCCGGACCCGTCGTCACCGCGGGCCGCCCGGCCCCGCTCCCGCACCCCGCCGCGCCCAGCAGCAGCGCGGCCGCACCCGCCCTCAGCACACCGCGCCGGCCCGCACCCCGGGCACCGTCTCCGCTCGTCACGCGGCCAGTATGCGGCCGGGCGGCGCCCGGCGGGCGGACGCCGCCACGAGGGCCGGGCCCGGGCCCGGCCTACGGGTCAGCCCGGCCCGTGAGTCAGCCCAGGCGGCGGATCGGCTCGCCGGCCAGGTAGGCCGCGATGTCCTCGACCGCCTCGCCGTAGTAGCGGCGGTAGTTGTCGCGCGACACGTACCCCAGGTGCGGGGTGGCCAGCAGCCGGGGCGCGGTGCGCAGCGGGTGGTCGGCGGGCAACGGCTCGACGTCGAAGACGTCCACGGCGGCGCCCGCGATCCGGCCCCCGGTGAGCGCGGCCAGCAGCGCGTCCTGGTCGACGATCACCGCCCGGGAGGTGTTCACCAGGTACGCCTCGGGCTTCATCAGGGCGAGTTCGGCCTCGCCGAGCAGTCCCCGGGTGCGCTCGCCCAGGGCGAGGTGGATCGAGACGAAGTCGGCGCCGCTCAACAGTTCCTCCTTGCCGGCGGCCCGGCGCACGCCGACCTCGGCGGCCCGCTCGTCCGTGAGGTTCTGGCTCCAGGCCAGCACGTCCATGCCGAAGGCCAGTCCGACCCGGGCGACCAGGCCGCCGATCTTCCCCAGGCCCAGCAGCCCGAGCACCCGCCCGTGCAGGTCGGCGCCGACGGTGCTCTGCCAGGGACCGCCCTCGCGCAGCGCCGTGCTCTCCGGCACGATGCCGCGGGCCAGGCCGAGCAGCAGCGCCCAGGTCAGCTCGACCGGCGGGGTGGACGAGCTGGCCGTCCCGCAGACCGTCACGCCGTGCGCCTCGGCGGCCGCGTAGTCGATCGCCGAGTTCCGCATGCCCGAGGCGACCAGCAGCCTGAGCCTCGGCAGCCGGGCGAACAGCGAGGCCGGGAACGGCACCCGCTCGCGCAGGGTCACGACGAAGTCGAAGTCGGCCAGGGCGGCGGCGAGTTCGTCCTCCGACCCGAAGTGCTCGGAGAAGGCGGTCACCGCCACCCGGTCGGAGACCGGGGACCAGTCGACGATGCTGGTGGCGACGCCCTGGAAGTCGTCGAGGACGGCGCACCGAAGGGTCCGAAGTGTCATGCCCGCACTCTCCCAGACGCCAGTCGGCGCCCGGCGTGCCAGGCCCCGGTCCGAGCTAGCGGGTCTGCGGGTATGCGGGTCTGCGGGATCGGCCCCCGGGGGTGGACCGGCCCCCGGTCACACCGCGGCGGGCTGCCCGGACGGCCTGGTCCTCGTCCCGGCGGCGAGCACCAGACCGAGCAGGCAGCCCGCCACCAGGCCGGCGCCGTGGTTGTTCCGCAGCGCGCACAGGAACAGGCCGGCCGCGGGGATGAGCAGCAGGTACCAGGTGCGCTTGAACGTGAGGCCCAGGGCGCTCCCGCGCAGCAGGCAGGTGACGGCCAGGGCGCCGAGCAGGCCGCAGACGGCCACGGAGTCGCCGCCGCCGCGCGGCGACCAGCCGGCCAGGCTCACCACGTGGGCGAGGACGCCGCTGGCGAGGAAGACGGCCAGGGTCCGCCACCATCCGAGGACCGACTCGGCGACGGCGCCGACCACGAGCAGGGCCGGCAGGTTCATCGCGATCTGCGCGATCCCGGAGGACTGCACCAGCAGGGCCGTCCCGGCCCGCCACCACTGCCCGTCGGACAGCGCACCCGGCTGCCGCATCAGATCGTCGACCAGGGTGGGCACGGCGTACTGGAGCACGGCCATCACCGCCATCAGCGCGAACAGTGCGAGGGTGGCCCGGGGCCGCCGCGCCAGGGCGGCCCGGACCACGGCGAGCACCTCGCCCGGTCCGGCGCCCGCCGGAGCGCCGGCTCCCGGGCCGGCGGCGGAGCCGGCCAGCGCCAGCGCCTGAAGTCCCACGCTGACCACCACGGCAGCGCTCGCGTACAACCCGATCTCGTGCGGCGACATCGCCGACCCCCCGTTCACCCGACCCCGGGCGCTCCCGCCCGTCGACGAGCCCCATCATCCCGGCCGGGCGGGGCCCCGGACCAGGGCGGGTGATCATGGAAACGGCATGACGGTTGTCACAGTCCCGACAGGTCCGCCGTCACGGCGCCCTCCCCCCGTGGACAGCAGCCCGCCGTCACCTACGCCCCCGTGGATTCCGCGGGGATTCCGCGGGGATTCGTACATTCCCGAATCGCTGGCGGTCAGGGCAGGGCAGTGGCGATCATGACGGCATGACTTCTGGCACCACCCCCGCCCCCGCCGCCGCCCCAGCCGCCGTCACCGCCGCCGCCTCCGGCAGTTGGACGCTCGGCGACCGCACCGTCCACCGGATCGGCTTCGGCACCATGCGCCTGCCGCAGACCGGCCGGGCGCTCGTCCCCGACGCCGTACCGCGCGACCGCGAGCAGGCCGTCCGGGTGCTGCGGCGCGCCGTCGAACTGGGCGTCAACCACCTCGACACCGCCGCCTTCTACTTCTCCCCGCTGCGCTCCGCCAACGAGCTGATCAACCGGGCGCTCGCGCCGTACGCCGACGACCTGGTGATCGCCACCAAGGTCGGCCCGGGCCGCGGACTCGACGGCGAGTGGGTGGAGCACGCCCGCACCCCGGAGCGGCTGCGCGGCCAGGTCGAGCAGAACCTGCGCCAACTCGGCCGCGACCACCTCGACCTGGTGAACCTGCGGATCGTCGGCACCGACTCGATCGCCGAACGCTTCGGCGCCCTCGCCGAGTTGCGCCAGGCCGGGCTGATCCGCCACCTCGGCCTCTCCAACATCCACCCGCACCAGCTCGCCGAGGCGCAGGCCGTCGCGCCCGTCGTGTGCGTGCAGAACCCGTACGGCATCGGCGCCTCGCCCGAACAGGACGCCGTGCTGCGGCTCTGCGGCGAGCAGGGCATCGCCTTCGTCCCGTTCTACGCGATCGCCGGAGCCGGGCGGGAGTCCGGCACGGGCGGCGCCGAACCGGCCCAGGTCCGGGCGGTGGCGCAGGCGCGCGGGGTCGGCCCGGCCCAGGTCCGCCTCGCCTGGACACTCCACCAGGGCCCGCACGTCCTGGCCATCCCCGGCACCGGCGACCTGGCGCACCTGGAGGACAACATCGCCGCCGGGGCCCTGCGCCTCTCCCCGGAAGAGTTGGCGCTGCTTCAGGAGGCGCACACGGGCTGACCCGGAACCGGGCAGGGCCGCGACGGCACCGCTCCGGGACGAGCTCAGGATCACCGGCGAGCACGAGAGCACGCACGCCAACACGAACGAGGGAGTCCCGGAGCGCTGCTCCACAACGACCTGCTTCCCGCCCGCGGCCCGGCGCTGAGGCCCGTCGACAGGAATATGCAGACCGGTCTATTGTTTTCCGCATGGGAGTCAAAGGTGAGGAGACCCGGGCCCGGCTGATCGCCGGTACCCGGACGCTGATCGAGGCACAGGGCTACTTCGGGACCGGCCTCAACCAGATCGTGGCCGCGACGGGCGCACCGCGCGGCTCTCTCTACTTCCACTTCCCCGAGGGCAAGGACCAACTGGTCGCCGCCTCCCTCGCCCAGGCCGGGCAGGAGGTCGAGGACCTGCTCGCCGCGCTGGCCGCCGAGGGCGCCGACAGCGGAGCGCTCACCGAGCGGCTCACCGAGGTCTTCGCCGAGCGACTGGCACGCTCCGACTACACCAAGGGCTGCCCGATCGCGATCGTCGCCCTGGAGGTCGCCGGCACCAACGAGCCGCTGCGCGCCGTCTGCGCGGAGGTGTACGAGAGCTGGCAGCGCGTGCTGGCCGGCCGGCTGGAGGCCGAGGGCTTCCAGCCCGCCCCGGGCCCGGCCCCGGCCGGGGGGGGGCGCCCGCGCGTGGTGGGGGCGGGGCGGGAGGGGGGGGGGGGGGGGGCGCCGCCGCCC
>NZ_JBHWIR010000044.1:7178-11656 GCF_042731835.1 Kitasatospora sp. NPDC059817
GCCGCCGGGCGGGCGGCCTCGGCTTCCCCGCCGGCCGAGGCCGCGACGGCGGCCGGGCAGGCACTCGCGCTGATGGAGGGCGCGGTCCTGCTGGCGTCGGTCCGGCGCAGCCGCGAGCCGCTGGACCACGCGCTGCACGCCGTCCGCCACCTGCTCGGCGCCAAGCCGGCCGCCCGCACCCCATAGGGTTTCGCGGAAGCGGAGTTGCCGCCGACCGGTGCGCGCCTCCGCCCCTCCTCCCGATTCCTTGTGCCCGAATTCTCCTGTGCCCGAGTTTTCTCGTGTCCGAAAAATATGCAGACCGGTCTACAGATTCCAGCTCCAGGAGTTGCCACATGCCGCCCCTCCCGCCACCGCCCCACACCCTCGTCCTCGGCGCCACCGGCTTCCTCGGCCGCTGGCTCGTCCTCGAACTCCTCACCCGCGGCGAGCCCGTGGCCGCCGCCGTGCGCGGCGCCGGCCGTGACACCGAGCTGCGCCACTGGCTGCGCACCCACGGCGCCGACGACACCGCGCTGACCACCGTCGCCGCCGACCTCACCCGCCCCGGCCTCGGCCTCTCCCCCGAGGACGACGCCCGGCTCACCGAGGTCCGCGACGTCCACAACCTCGCCGCCCGCTACCAGTTCGGCCTCACCCGCGCCCAGGCCGAACCCGCCAACGTCCACGGCGCCCTGCACGCCCTCCACTGGTCCGCCACCCGGCCCCGGCTGCGCCGCCTGGTCCACCTCTCCGGCTACCGCGTCGGCCGCGACCCGCAGCCGCAGTACCCGCCCAGCCCCCGCGCCACCACCGCCGCCTACACACGCCTCGGCGCGTACGAGGCCTCCAAGCTGCTCGGCGACGCCGCCGTCCGGGTCACCGCGCCCCGACTCGGCGTCCCGCTCACCACCGTCAACCCCAGCAGCGTCATCGGCCACTCGCGGACCGGCGAGGCCGGCCAGTACCTGGGCCTGGCCCAGCTCGTCCGTCAGCTCCACCGCAGCCGCCTGCCGCTGCTGCCCGGCACCCGCCGCACCTTCCTGCCCGTGGTCACCGTCGACCACCTGGCCCGCTTCCTCGCCGCCGTCCCCGCCCACGACAGCGCCGCCACCCCCACGCCCGACGGCTCCGCCACCCCCGACGCCACTCCCACCCCCGACGGCTCCGCCGTGGTGGCCCACACCGTCCTCGACCCCGCCACCCCCGTCCTCCCGGACCTGATCGCCCTGCTCGCCGCCCACCTCGGCGTCCGCCCGCCCCGCGGCCTGGCGCCCGTCGCCATCGTCCGCCGCCTCCCCCGCGCCCTCACCGGCGCCGACCCGGAGACCCTCGGCTTCCTCTCCGAGGACCGCTACGACACCACCTCCGCCGACCACCTCGCCACCGCCGCCGGCCTGGTCCACCCGCCCCTCGCCCCGGCCCTCCGGCACTGGGCCGACCGGCTGGTCGCCGAGGACTTCGGCGCCCCGCCCCGGTGACCCCCCCCCCCCGGTGAGCCCGGCACAGGACGCCGGGGCGGTTCAGCCGGCGGCGGCGAACGGTTCCCTCCACGCGGTTCCTCCACGGCAGGGATTGGCAACCCGGGTGTCATGATGGCGGGGTGACCGATACCGATGCCCCGCTCCCGCCCGACGTCCTCGCCCACCGGCTCATGGACGTGTTCGACCTGGTCGGCCCGCTGTACCGACGGGTGCTCCGCACGGTGGAACTCGCGGCTCCCATCGAGGGGCTGTCCGTCGGCGTGCGCGCCGTACTGCTCCTGCTCGCGGAACACGGGCCCATGACCGTCCCTCAGATGGGCCGTGCACAGGCACTGAGCAGGCAGTTCGTGCAACGCATGGTCAACGACGCGGCAGCCCTGGACCTGGTCGAGATCACCCCGAACCCCGCCCACCAGCGATCCTCGCTGATCCGGCTGACCGGCCACGGCAGGGCCGCCGTCTCCGCGGCGAGCGCCCGCGAGCACGCCCTGCTCCGCCAGGTCGGCGGCGAGCTGACCGACGCCGACCTGACCGCCTGCGTGCACGTCCTCACGCAGATGCTCGAACTCTTCGACAATGTCGACGTGAACTGACCCCCGCACCGCGCGAGCGCGGCCCGGACGCCAGGAGGGCGACCTACCCGAAGACCAGGCTCGTCCAGCGGACGCCGGACCGGCCGTGCAGGTCGCCGCGTTCGGCGCGGTGGAGCAGCCGCAGGCCCTGGGCGGCGGCGAGCGCGACGGTCTCCTCGGGCGGAACGTCGAACATCCGGCGGCCCGGCGGGACGGGGCCGTGGCGCAGGGTCAGGGCGAGGCGCCCGCCCGGGGCGAGCAGCCGGCCGAGGGCGGCCATCGCCAACGCCCGCTCGGCGGGGGCGAGATGCATCCAGACGGCGGTCAGCAGGACGAGGTCGAAGCGTTCGGTGCCGGCGCTCAGCTGCGGCAGCTCGGGCAGCTCGTCGGCGACCCAGCGCACACCGGAGCCCGCGTGCAACCGCTCGGCGACGGAACGGAGTTCGGCGGTCGGCTCGACGGCCACCACCGGATGGCCGAGGGCGGCCAGGGCGGCCGCGTCCCGCCCGGTGCCGGCGCCCACGTCGAGGACGGCGGCGGGCGGGGGCGGGTAGCTGTGCAGCAGGTCCGCGTGGACCTCGGCGAAGGTCACGCTCTCGTACTGGACGGCGAGCTCCTCCGCCGCCTCGGCGTAACCGGCAGTGCTCGAAAGCCCGTTCAGGCCTTCCGCCTCGTCCACCCCGTCCATCCCGTTCACGTCCTCCACCCCGTCCAACTCGTCCAACTCGTCCACCCCGTTCGTGTCCGCCGCCCCGGTCACCCCGATCATGCCTTCCGGTCCCGGACGACCACCGCGTCACCGGCCGCCGCCGCGTCGGCGAAGAAGTCCCGCAGCTCCCGCAGGTCGGCGACCACCCGGGTCGCCCACGTCTCGGACCACGGCGTCGGGTACCCGAGGCGCGCGACCGTCCGGGCCAGCACGGTGTCCTGCTGGCGCACGAGTTCGCCGAGCGCCGAGTCGCGCAGGAAGGTGAAGGCGGCCGCGACCTGCGCGGGGCTCAGCACCAGCGGATCGGTCTGCGCGGCGTCGGGTTCGCGGCGCTCGCCGCCGTACACGGGCAGGCGGGCGGCCGGGTCGGGGTGCAGGCCGTTCTCGGTGAGGGCCAGTTCCATCAGCCGGGCGGTGCTCCGCACGCCGAGGAGGAGTCCGGCGGAGGCCAGCTGGCCGTAGCGGACGTCCTGCCGGTCGGGGACGAGCTCGCCGAGTTCCGTCGGCGAGCAGGTGTCGACCTCCTGGCCGGGCAGGCGGCGCCAGAAATGATCCACGCTCACCCGGACAGCGTAACGAAAGCGCGGCTCACGCCTCGCCGGGGTGCCAGAGGGGCCACTCCCAGGGGCGATCCGCCCAGTGGACGCGGACCGGATCTCGCGGGTCGAGGTCCGGAAAGAGCTGGTGGATCCGGGGTTCGAACTCCTCGGGGGCGAGCGGCTCCCAGCCGTGGCCCTCGAAGTGGACCAGGCGGTAGCGGCTGTCGGTCCGGAAGTCGGCCACCTCGACCAGGTGCTTGGACGTGCTGTTGGTCTCCATGCCCCCCAGCATGTGGCGCGGCGGCAATCGGCGCCCCTCCAGACCCCTCTTCCGGGTCATGTCCCGGCGTCGGCGCGCTCGTTGAGCACGGGGAAGGCATGGCGGGGGATTCGACGGGGGGTTCGGCGCTGGAAGGACGACAACATGACTGGGCAGTCCACCGGAGGACAGTGGCAGTGGCCGCAGGACGCTTGGCAGCCACCCCCGGTACCCACCGCGTTCGCGCCGGCCCCCGTTCGGCCGCCCGCACCGGCGTCGCGGCGGTCGCGGAAGGTGTGGGCCGCCGCGACCGTCGGGACGGTCGCCGTCCTCGCCGCCGTCCTGGCGATGTGCGGGCCGGGGACGGGAGACGAACTGGACGTGGTGGCCCTGCCACACACCTCCCCCTCCGCGTCCGACCCGACGGCGCCGGACCCGCCCGCGTTCTCGCCGCTCCCCACCACACCCGCGCCGTCCCCGCTCCCGCCGCCCACGCCGGAGCGCGCCCGACCGGCCCCGGCCCTGGCCACGGCCACGGCGGCGGCCGCGCCGAACGAGGACGAGCCGGCCGACGCCCAGCACGCGGCGACCGCGCACCCGAAGCCCGGCCGCACCGCGCGCCCCTCGCCATCGACCCACGGCGCCCCCGCCCCGGCCGGCGCCACCCCGGCGGCTCCGGCTACCGGCGCGGCGCTGCCCACCCTCGGCCCGGGCGGCATCTGCGACCAGGCCGAACGCGTCGGCCGCTGGCCCGCGGGCTCGGAGCAGGCCCGCCTCTGCCACAGCATCTACGGCTGAGAAAACGCCTGCGCGGCCACACCCGCACCCGCACGACGAGGGCGCCCCCCCCGCGTCTGTCGCGCGGGGGCCCCACCGTGGGGGTCCGCGCGCACACGCCGGCGCCCCCCTGAAGCCTTTCGTCGGGCCGCGCGAGAG
>NZ_JBHWIR010000044.1:11666-28615 GCF_042731835.1 Kitasatospora sp. NPDC059817
ATACCTCTCTCACACTCACAAGCACAGAGCCACCCACACACCCCCAGACCGCCTCTGTCCCCCCCGATGACCCCCCCCCCCCCCCCCCCCCCCGCCCCAGGTGGCGGAGCCGCGCTACCCGGCCGCCTCCAGGATTCCCTTGTCCAGGCGCGGCGCCAGGACGCGGGCCAGGGTGTCGGTGATGTGGCCGGTGTCGCGGTACAGCACCACGCCCTCCAGCACCGCCGGGCAGTCCGGTCCGCTGCCGGGGCACAGCAGCGGGCCCAGGTCGAGGGTGCGGACGCCGTAGCGGGCGGCGAGCCCGCCGTCGAGCATCGGGTCCGGTTCGAAGGCGGTGTCGCGCGGGAAGAAGCAGGCGTCCGAGCGGCCGTCGGAGGCGGCGAGGCAGGTCGGGATGTCCTTGCCGGGCATCGGGGTGTCGCCGAGGTAGGCGAGCGGGGCGCCGACGGCGGCGAGGCGGTCCAGGGTGCGGGTCCAGCCCTGGGTGCGTTCCTCCTGGCTGCCGTACCTGTTGAGGCCGGCCATCAGGACGAGGCGCGGCCTGGGCCCGGAGGTGAGCCGGGTGAGGGTGTTCTCGCGCCAGCGGTCGCACTCCTCGAAGGTGCGGCCGAGGACGTTGTTGCGCACGGTGAGGGTGGCGAGCGGGCAGCCGGGCTTGACCAGGACCTCCAGGGCCCAGTGCCGCTGCTCGGCCATCGCGAGTGCGGACGATATCCACTGGCCGGCGTGCGAGTCGCCGAGCAGCACGATCCGGTCGGGGCTGTCCTCGGCGCCGAACAGGCAGCGCGGGCTGCTGTCGGCGTTCAGCGGGATCTCGCAGCCCTTGCCGGGCGGGAAGTCCTCCCGGGCGCGGGCCAGCGAGGGGGTCAGGCCGAGCACCCGCGCACCGGGGGCGAGCAGGGTGGGGCCGGTCGGGGCCCCGGCCGGGGCGGCGGCGGGGGTGTCGGCGGTGCCGCCGAGGGCGCGGACCGTGCCGCCGCCGAGGGTGAGTGCGGCGATCAGCGGGATGACGAGCGCGCTGGCGCCGACCGCGAGGCCCCGGCGCGGCGCCGGGCTGCTGCCGTACCGCAGCGGCTGCTCGACGAGCCGCATGGTGAGCCAGGCGGGCAGCGCGCTGGCTGCGGCGAGGGCGGCCAGGGTGGTCCAGGGCAGGGCGCCGTAGCGGGCCTGGGCGATGGTCAGCACCGGCCAGTGCCAGAGGTACCAGGCGTACGACAGGCGACCGGCGGCGCGCAGCGGCCGGTTGTCGAGGAGGCGTCCGGCGTCGGTGGCGCCGAGCGCGCGGTGGGCGGGGCCGGCGAGCAGGACGGCGGCGGCGCCGAGGACGGGCACCAGCGCGGCGGTGCCGGGGAAGGGGGTGTTCCGGTCGTAGAGCAGGATCGACGCGAGGACGGCGGCGGCGCCGGCCCAGCCGAGCAGTCGCAGCGACCAGGCCGTCCCGCGCCGCTGCACACGGCCGGCCAGGGCGCCGCCGAGCAGCGCAGCGCACGCGCCGGCCGCGAACTCCCAGAGCCGGCTGCCGGTGGAGAAGTAGGCGAGCGGCGCCGAGGTCGCCGTCCACCGGACGCACAGCAGCAGCGAGACCGCGCCGATGGCCGTGGTGGCCAGGGTGATCGCGACGGTGCGGCGGCGGCCGTGCAGGAAGCGGGCGAGGCCGAGCAGCAGAACGCCCCACAGCAGGTAGAACTGGTTCTCCACGCCGAGCGACCAGAAGTGCTGGAGCGGGCTCGGGGCGTGTTCGGCGGCCAGGTAGTCGGTCTGCTGGCCGACGAAGCGCCAGTTGACGACCTGTCCGGCGGAGGCGATCAGGTCGCGGGCGAGGTCGGTGCCGCGCAGCGGGTCGAGCAGCGCGCCGCCGGCGACGGCGGTGGCGACCAGGACGGTGGCGGCGGCGGGCAGGATGCGGCGGGCGCGGCGGGCGGCGAAGTCCCACAGGCCGATCGGGCGGCCGAGCAGCAGTCCGGTGATGAGGAAGCCGGAGATGACGAAGAAGACGTCGACGCCGACGTAGCCGCCGGCGAAGCCGGGAACGGCGGCGTGGTAGGCGAGGACGGAGAGGACGGCGACGCCGCGCAGGCCCTCGATGTCGGGGCGGAAGCCGGTGCGCCGCTGGGCCTGCGGCGGTGCGACGGCTTCTGCGGAGGGGCGCCGCTCGGGCGCGGCCTGCCGGTCCATTCGGACGACGCCGGGCAGCAGTTCGGCCGAGGCGGTGGCGGCAGGGGAGGAAGGGGACGACGACGGTGGTGGTACGGCCGTTGACACGGCGGTGCTCCTCGCAGGGGCAGGCAGCGGGTGGTCGGGACCGCCGGGCCGATGGGGCGGCCGGGCGGCGCATCCGCGCCGGTGGGGCGACGCGCTGGGAAACGCGGTGGATCCGAACGAAGTTGATGGGTCGTCAGACATCGACTTTGACGTCAGGAATTGGTGGAGCTCATGAAGTTGACGGAGCGAAGTTGACGGAGCGTCAGAAGATCAGCGGGTCGGCCCAGCCGGAGGCCAGCAGTCCGCAGAGCAGCAGCACGGCGGTGACGGCGACGGCCTCCGCGTGGCCGAAGCCCAGGTCGGACCGGCGCCGCACGGGCGGGGCGACCTCTCCGACGGCGGCCCCGTTGCCACCGCGCAGGAGCGGCCACAGGGACCGGATCAGCGGGATCATGGTGTACGCGGTGAGCGCGAGCAGCGCGGTGAGCGCCCAGAAGGGCTGCCAGCCGTACAGCATGGCCGCGCGCACGAGTCCGGCGATGCCCGCGAGGACGACGAACCCCAGCCAGCCGACGCCGATCCGGGCGACCGCCTTCGCCAGTGAACTGCCGCCCGACACGGCGCCGGTGGGCACCCAGTCGGCACTGCGGCGGCGCAGCGCGTGCGCGATGGCGACCACGTGGCAGAGCCCGCCGAGGAGTTGGACCCGGGTGACCTCGAAGCGCCAGCGGGTGCGGGACATCGCGGGCAGCAGGACGAGCGAGACCCAGATCGGCGGCAGGAACGGCAGCACCTGCCACGGCTGAATCTCACCGGGGGCGAAGAACAGCATGATCAGGGCGGGCAGCGGGACCGCGAAGACGTTCACCGCGCTGGTGACGTAGCCGAGGATGCCGTTCCAGAAGCAGAGCCGGGCGGAGCGAGGGAGCGGTCCGCGGCGGAAGTCCGGGTCGCGGACGAGCGCCAGGGAACCGAGGCACCAGCGGTACTGCTGGCTGATGAAGGCGGGCAGGCCGGTGGGCGACATGCCCTTGGCGACCAGGGCGGGCACGTACCGGGTGGTCCACCCGGCGCGGGCGAGCGAGAGGCCGGTGTAGAGGTCCTCGCTGTGGTCGATCTCGGCGAAGCCTCCGACACGCATGAGTGCGGCGCGGCGGTAGAGGGCGTTGGTGCCGCAGCAGACGGTGCCGTCCTGCGCGTCCCGGGAGGGCTGGATCCAGCGGTAGAAGATCTCCTGGGTGGCTCCCGCGGCGCGTTCGAGCCAGGACATGTCGGCGTCCGTGTCGAAGCACTGCGGGCTCTGCACGATGCCGACCTCGGGGTTGTCGAGGTAGGGCACCAGGTGGTGCAGGAAGTCGGGGCGGGGGCAGAAGTCGGCGTCCAGGACGGCGACGATCTCGCCGTTGCCCTCGGCCAGGCCGTGGTTGAGGTTGCCGGCCTTCTTGAACCGGCCGCGGTCGGGGCGGGCCCGGTACTGGAAGCCGTAGGACTCGGCGAGTTCGCGCACCTCGGGGCGGGCGGCGTCGTCGAGGACGATGACGGTCAGCGCGCCGGCCCACTGGACGGCGACGGTGTGGCGGTAGGCGTTCTCCAGGACGGCCAGCGGCTCGCCGGCGGTCGGCAGCAGCAGGTCGACGCTCGGGTGGCGGGCGGGCTGCCAGGCGCGCATCAGCAGGTCGTGCGAGTCGCGGGTGTAGCGGCGGGCGCGCTGGCCGTCGGTGAGCGAGAGCAGCCAGGTGGCCGCGTTGAGCACGGTGAGCACCAGGAAGGGCCAGAGCAGCGGCCGGCTGAGGGCGAACAGGCCGAGGGTGGCGGTGGCTCCCGCGTAGGAGAGGGTGGCGCAGAGCAGCACCCAGCGGCGCTGCGGGCCGAAGTACCAGTAGAGCTCCTCGTCGTCGGGCGGGCTGGGCAGGCGGAGGTCGGGGTCCGCGGGGATCCGGCGCGGGCCGGGGACGGGCGCGGGCATGGCGGTGCCATGGAGTACGGGCATGCGGAAGTGGCCCCCCTGGGCATGGGACGGAACGTGGCCGTTCGCCCTCAGCCTCTCACATTGGCCTAGACCAATCATGAACGAGGTATGACATCTCCGCATCGCCCCTGGTCAGTGACTTGACATGTCATCACGTACCGACGAACCGTCAAGCGATCATGGATTCGACCCCGAGCACCGCCGGCCCGCGCCCCGCCGGTCAGGCCTCCCCCAGCGACTCCTTCAGCGCCTTCGTCAGCTCCTTCGTCAGCTCCTTCGTCAGCTCCTTCGTCAGCTTCTCGAACCGCAGATCGGGGCGCAGCGGAACGCCGAAACGCTCGTCGCCGTACGGGAACGGCGTGAAGACCCCGGTCCGGCGGAAGCCGCGCCGCTCGTACCACGCGATCAGGTCGGCGCGCTGCTCGATCACGGTCATCTCCAGCTCGCCCACACCCCACTCCTGGCCGGCCAGCCGCTCGGCCTCGGCGAGCACGGCCCGGCCGAGGCCGCCGCCCTGGAGCCCGGGGCGCACCGAGAACATGCCGAAGTACGCACGGTCCCCGCGGTGCTCCAGCTGGCAGCAGGCGACCAGCTGGCCGTCCCGCTCGGCGACCAGCAGCACCCCGTCGGAGCGGCCGATGACCGCGGCGACACCCTCGGCGTCGGTGCGCTGGCCCTCCAGCAGGTCCGCCTCGGTGGTCCAGCCGGCCCGGCTGGCGTCGCCGCGGTAGGCGGACTCGACCAGTTCGACCAGCGCCGGTACGTCGGCGAGCGTGGCGGGGCGGAAGGCGGGCTGCCCGGTGGGCCGGGCGTGGCTGGGGATGGTCTCGGACATGGCGGGTCCTCATTCTGCGTGCGGTGGAACCGCCCGCCGCTCGTGCCTGCGGCGTGGCGCGGGCCGTCCCTGGTGACCGGCCTGCGGGCATCGTGCCACAGCCCGCAAACCGGCCCCGAGCCGCAGGACCTGCGGCGACGGCCCCCGCGGGCCCGCCCGGCGGGAGCGCGGGCCCGGCCGCCGTCCACCCCGAGCCCGGCTCCGCCGTCGCGGCCTACGCGCCGCGCCCCGGTGTCAGCGGATGACGGGCAGGACCGGCGTGGTGCCGCGACCGGCTGCCGCCTCGATGAAGGCCGCCGGGTCGGCGACCTCGGCGAGCAGGGTGCGGGTGAAGTGCAGGGCGCCGTCGGACGGCAACGGGCCGCCGATCGTCGCGATCAGGTCGAGCAGGTGGACGGTCGCCTCCATCAGCGCCACCTCGCCGAGCGCGCCGACCGTCACCGAGCCGAGCAGCGGGTGGGCCACCGCGGCGGTGGGCGGCAGGTCGGCGATGCCGGCCAGGGCCGCCGGGCCCTCGGCCCCGAAGCGGGCGACCAGCACGGCCGGTTCGGCAGCCGCGGCGGTCTGCTTCGCCGCCTCGGCGACCTGCCCGGCGGCGGTGTGCGCGATCCCGCCCGGCCGGTTGTAGGCCTGCAGGATGCCGACCCCGGTGGTCACCTCGGCCGGGCCGTCCACCAGGGCCCCGCGCAGCCCGGCGAACATCTCCGGCACCGGCGCCACGTGGGCGTACAGATCCCGGACGGTCCAGCCGGGCAGCCGGGTGGCGAGCCCCCACGACGCATCGTCCAGGGCCGCGCCGCGTTCCGCCCAGGAGACCCAGGCTTCGGCCAACAGGGCGGGCACCTCACCGGTCTGACGCGCCATCGGTCCTCCTCGGAGCACATGGCAACTGAGTTGTCACCTTACCGGTCGCCGGGCGGACCGGCGGATCAGACCCGGGCGCCGAGCATCCGCAGCACCAACTCGCCGTAGCGGCGGCCGAGTTCATCAGGCGTCTCGGTGGAGCGGTCGGTGAACCAGCGGGAGACGTCGATGCCCAGCGAGGTGACCGCGCGGGCCGCCGTCCGGACTTCGGACACCTGGAAGGCGCCGGCCGCCACGCCCGCCTCGATCAGCGCGCTGACCTCGCGCTCGATGTCCAGCCGCAGCGCCGCGACCACCGCGTAGGCGTCCTCGGGCAGCGCGTGCAGCTCGTAGTTGACCACCCGGCCGACCGTGCGGGCCCGGGCGTGCCAGGTGGTGAACTCCTCGACCAGCCGGCGCATCCGGTCCACCGGGCCGCCCTCACCGGCCGCCGCCGCCCGGACCAGTTCCAGCGTGGCCGCGTGCCCGGCCTGGCTGATCTCGGCCAGCAGCGCGGCCTTGGACTGGTAGTGGATGTACAGCGCCGCCGGGCTCATCCCGGCGGCGGTGGCGATGTCCCGGGTGGTGGTGGCGTGGAAACCGCGCTCCGCGAAGGATTCGACGGCCGCCTGGAGCAGCCGGTACGCCGCCTCGGGGCGGGAGTCCGCGCCGCCGGGCAGGGTGCGCCAGAGGTCGGCGATGGGCGTGCTGGTCATGGCGCCATCCTCCCAGAGAACTCGTACACACATTCCCGCCGCCCGGTCGACGGGCTGTTGACAGGCTCCCGCACCGACACCATGCTGAGCAAGCGCTTAGTCAGCCGGTGGACCGGCACACCCGCCGACCGGGCACCCCCGCCGAACCGGCGCCTCCGTCCACCCGGCACCCCTCGTCGAACGTTCCGCGCGAAAGGCAGGACCCTCCGTGGCGTACTCCTTCAAGGGCCGGGTGGCCGTCGTCACCGGATCGAGCCGGGGCATCGGCCTCGGCATCGCACGCGAGCTGGTCGCCCGCGGCGCCAAGGTCTGCCTGACCGCCCGCAACCCCGAGCCGCTCGCCGAGGCCGTCCACGACCTGGGCGGGCCGGAGAACGCCATCGCCGTCGCCGGCAGGACCGACGACCCGGCCCACCAGGAGGAGGCCGTCACCCGCACCCTGGAGGCCTTCGGCCGGCTCGACCACCTGGTCAACAACACCGGCATCAACCCCCTCTACGGCCCGGTCCTCGACGCCGACGAGGCCGCCGCCGCCAAGATCCTCGCCGTCAACGTGCTGGCCCCGCTGGCCTGGACCCGCCGCGCGCACGCCGCCTGGATGGGCGAGCACGGCGGCTCGGTGGTCAACGTGGCCTCCGTCGCGGGCATCCGCTCCTCGCTCGGGATCGGCATGTACGGGGTCAGCAAGGCCGCGCTGATCCGGCTCACCACCGAACTCGCCGCCGAACTGGGCGGCCAGGGCATCCGGGTCAACGCCGTCGCCCCCGCCGTGGTCAAGACCAGGTTCGCCGAGGCCCTGTACGAGGGCCGGGAGGAGCAGGTCGCCGCCGCCTACCCGCTCGGCCGGCTCGGCGTGCCCGAGGACGTCGCGGGCGCGGTCGCCTTCCTGCTCTCCGCGGACGCCGCCTGGATCACCGGCCAGACCCTGGTCGTGGACGGCGGCGTCACCCTCGGCGGCGGCCTGTGAGCGGCACGGCGGACGCGGACGCGGACGCACGGGCGACGGACGCACCGACGACGGACGCACGGGCGACGGACGCGGCGGACCAGGGAGCCCCTGCGACGGACGCAGCGGACCCGGACGCACCGGCGACGGACTTCGCCGGCCAGGGCGTGGTGGTGACCGGCGGCGGGCGCGGTATCGGCGCCGCCCTGGCCCGGGCCTTCGCCGCGGCCGGCGCCCGGGTGGTGGTCAACGACCTGGACGCCGAGGCCGCCCGCGCCGTCGCCAGGGACTGCGGCGGCACCGCCGCCCCCGGGGACGCCGCCTCCCCCGAGGGGCTGGCCGCCCTGGTCGGGCAGGCCCGGGCCGCGCTCGGCGAGATCGACGTGTGGTGCGCCAACGCGGGCGTCGCCCCGGTCGGCGGGGCCGACGCGCCCGCCGCGGCCTGGGCGAGCGCCTGGGAGGTCAACGTCCTCGCCCACGTCCGGGCCGCCGAACTGCTGCTCCCCCGCTGGCTGGAGCGCGGCGGGGGCCGCTTCCTCGCCACGGTCTCCGCCGCCGGGCTGCTCACCATGTTGGGATCGGCCCCGTACGCGGTCACCAAGCACGGCGCGCTCGCCTTCGCCGAGTGGCTCTCCGCGACGTACCGCCACCGCGGCGTCCGGGTGCACGCGCTGTGCCCGCAGGGCGTGCGCACCGACATGCTCGCCTCGACCGGCGCGGTCGGCGAGGCGCTGCTCGCACCCACCGCGCTGGACCCGGAGGACGTCGCCGAGGCGGCGCTGGCCGGACTGCGCGAGGGCCGCTTCCTGATCCTGCCGCACCCCGAGGTCGCCGAGTACTACCGGGTCCGGGCCACCGAACCGGACCGCTGGATCAACGGGATGAACCGGCTCCAGCAGGGGCTGGAGAGGAGCGAGGCGCTGTGAGGGCCTGGCAGGTGGAACAGTTCGGCGAGCCGGGCGAGGTGATGCGGCTGGCCGACGACGTGGCGCGGCCGGTGGCCGGGCCGGGGCAGCTGCTGGTCCGGGTGCGGGCCGCGGCGGTCAACTTCCCGGACGCGCTGATGGTGCGCGGCCAGTACCAGGTCCGCCCGCCGCTGCCGTTCACGCCCGGCGTGGAGCTGTGCGGCGAGGTGGCGGACGGCGCGCGGCGGGGCGAGCGGCTGATCGGCAACCCGGTGCTGCCGCACGGCGCCTTCGCCGAGTACGCCCTGCTGGACGCGACGGCCGCCTTCCCCGCGCCCGGGGCGCTGGACGACGCCGAGGCGGCCGCGCTGCACATCGGCTACCAGACCGCGTGGTTCGCCCTGCACCGCCGGGCCCGGCTGGCGGCCGGCGAGACGCTGCTGGTGCACGCGGCGGCGGGCGGCGTGGGCAGCGCGGCGGTCCAGTTGGGCCGGGTCGCCGGGGCCCGGGTGGTCGCCGTGGTCGGCGGCCCCGCCAAGGCGCAGGCGACCCGGGCGCTCGGCGCCGACCTGGTGGTGGACCGGACGGCCGGGGACTTCGTCGCCGCCGTCAAGGAGTTCACCGGCGGGCGCGGCGCGGACGTGGTCTTCGACCCGGTCGGCGGGGAGGCCTACACCGGCTCCACCAAGTGCGTCGCCTTCGAGGGCCGGATCGTGGTGGTCGGCTTCGCCGCCGGCCGGATCCCGGCGCCGGCGCTCAACCACGCGCTGGTGAAGAACTACGCCATCCTCGGCCTGCACTGGGGCCTCTCCCTCCCCCACGACCGGGAGGCGGACCGCGCCGCCCACGACGAGCTGACCCGGCTCGCCGACCGGGGCGCGGTCCGCCCGCTGGTGAGCGCCCGGGTGCCGCTCGCCGGGGCCGCCGACGCCGTCGAGCTCGTCGCCGCCGGGCGCAGCACCGGCCGGATCGCCGTCCTGGGGGACTGACGACCGGCGGCGGTTCAGGTGCTGCGGCGGGCGGGCTCGTGTTCCTGGGCCGGGCGGAGCCAAGGCCGGCAGGGCCTCCGGCACTGCGCGGAACGCGCAGGGCGCCGTAGGTCCCTTGCCGTGCCGCCCTCCGTCCGTACTCGTCAGGAGAGCGGCGCTCCCCCGCCGGTCAGCGGGGGACTCCGGTCAGCGGGTGACGATCTGGAGGGCGGTGTCGCGGGTGGCGTTGCGCCAGCCGAACGCGTAGACGGTGCTGCTGTCGGCGCTCACCGCCGTGTCGCTGACGCTGTCCAGGGTGAAGGGGACCGTCTCGGTCGGCACCGGAGCGTAGGTGGCGGTGTCGAAGGCCACCAGCGCGACCGCCCGCGGATCGCGGTCATACCGAACGGTGCGCAGACGGGTCCCGTCCGGGCTGACGGAGACACCGGTGAGTCCGGCGGAGGCGACCGGCGCGAGCGTGACGGGTGCCTGCGCGGCGTCGGTGGCGGGGTCGACGGGGAAGACCTGGTTGGCGGCGCTGTCGGCGACGGCGAACAGGTGGGTGCCGTCGGGGGTGAACGCCGCCTGACGGATCGCCTGACGGAGGTTCGACACCGAGCCGACCACGGTCGGCGCGGCCCCGGGGGCGCCCGAGGTGTCGAGGTGCACCAGCCCGGACCCGGCGGCGACGTAGGCGTCGCGACCGCCGGGCCGCAGGGCGATCGACTGCGCGTAACTGCCGGGCAGCGCGACCTCGCCGGTGAACGCGTTCTGCGCGGTCGAGAAGGTCAGCACCCGTCCGGGAGTCTCGGCGGGCACCCCGGGCGGGGGGATCGGCGGCACGTTGTAGCCCGTCGCGCCGGCCTGGGTGACGTAGACCGTCGCGCCGTCGGCGCTGAGCGCGATGTCGTGCGTACGGCCGGTGGACCAGGCGGCGGGCTTGTTCTGCGGCGGCAGCGGTGCGGCGGCGAGGAGGGTGCCGGTCGTGGTGTCGACCACGTTCATGACGAGACCGCTCACGACGTACACGCGCCTGCCGTCAGGGCTGATCACGGTCTGGTGGTAGTCGCTCTCGGCGTTGGCCAGCGGGATCTGCGCGGTGACGGTGTCCGTCCCGGTGTCGACGGTCTTGAGCGCGCCGTCGGCCGTGACGTAGACCTTGTCCCCGGCCGGGCTGACCGCCATCCCGGAGACCAGGGTCCCGACCGGGACGGTGACCACCCCCGCCACTACCACTGCCCCTGCCCCCGCCACTGCCGGCGCCCTGTCGTCGGCGACGGCGGTCCCGCCGCCAGAGGCCAGGAGCAGCACGCAGGCGGCCAGCAATGCTCCACAACGTCCGTACACGGCAAGTGAGTTCATGGCGTTCCTCTCCAACTCGGGCTGATGCCGGACAGGTTATTGCGGCAGCTTGAGGGAGGGCGCGAGTTTCCCGACTGTTCGTCTTCGCTCCCCGGCGGTCAGTACGCCTAACGCTCGTACACCATCTCCGGGAAGCGCGCCGAGGGCCCGTCCAGCAGGTGGTCGTCGTGTCCGCGCAGCCAGCGGTCGAGGAAGGACGCGACGTAGGAGCGGGTGGCGAGCACCGCCCGGTCGGGGCGGATGTCGCCGACGTCGGCGCTCAGCCGCTCCGGGGTGATCGCGCCCTGCCGGGCGAGCTGGGGCAGCAGGGACTGCGCGTCGGTGTAGGAGCCGTGCCGGGAGCCGTTCAGCGTGACGTCGGCGTGCCAGCCGGTGCTGTGCTGCCAGAGGGCGTCCCAGCCGGGCTGCCGGTGGTAGTCCCCGGAGTCCTCGTTGCGGGTGCCCATCAGCAGGAACGGGCGGTCCAGGCCGTCCTGGGCGACGCTGGGCAGGTCCACCCCGGTGTGGCCGTCCGGCCCGGGGAAGTGCAGTTGGCCGTCCAGGTTGACGCCGGCCGCGATGCGCGGGTCGTCGTGCATGGCCTGGAGGGCGGTGAAGCCGCCCGCCGAGTGGCCGACCATGCCGATCCGGTCGAGGTCCAGCGAGGCGGCGAGGCCGGCCGGCAGCCGTGGGTCCAGGCGCAGGCCGCCGAGTTCGTCCAGTACGAAGCGGGTGTCGTCCACCCTGGTCTGCATCGACTTGCGCAGCACCGCGCCGATGTCCAGGCCGGGCTGTCCGACCAGCGCGGGGAACACGGAGGTGGCCAGGTTCCCGTCGGGGAAGGCGACTTCGGAGGCCTCGTAGGTGTGGTCCAGCGTCACCACGACGTAGCCGCGCGAGGCCAGGTCCTCGACCAGGCCCGTGCCCCAGGTGCGCGGGTCGCCGAGGCCGGCCGAGTACAGCACCACCGGGCGCGGGCCGCCGGGCAGGGCGGGGGCGTCCGGCCGGGCGTGGGTGCGGATGCCGGCCCAGTCGGTGCGGCCGGGTGTGGCGCCGTGGTTCGCCTGGCCGATGCTGCCCTCGGTGCCGAAGTGTTCGCCGGCGGCGGGGTCCATGTAGCGGGCGCGGTCGGCGCCGGTGGCCGGGCGGGCGGTCGGGTACCAGAGGCTGATCATCAGCTCGCGGCGCTGCCCGGGCTTCCAGGGGTCCTCCCGCCCGGTGTCGGTCAGGTGCAGCGTGGTGGTGCCGATCGGGTACGGCCCGGTGGGCTCCGGCAGCCAGGCCCGGGCCTGGCGCTCGCCACCGCCGTCCGCCCCGGGCGCCGGTGCTGCCGCCACCGCCCCGGGGGCGCCGGCCACTCCGAGCACCGCCGTCGCCGCCAGAAGTACCGCCGCCACGGCCCGTCCCCGCCCGCCCATGATGTCTCTCCTCGTCCCCGTTGATCTGCCAGCCCGCCAGGCTGCTGATCTGCTGATCTGCTGGCCTGCTGATCAGGACAGTACGGGCGGGGGCGGACCGCAGCCGTCATACCCAGGAGCCAACCTGCCCCTGAGTACTCCGGTATGACACCCCTACGGGTGCCGCCGCAGCTCGCGCCGGGCCAGCGAGCGCTTGTGCACCTCGTCCGGTCCGTCGGCCAGCCGCAGGGTGCGGTTGCCGGCCCAGAGCTGCGCGAGCGGGGTGTCCTGGCTGACGCCCGCGGCCCCGTGCGCCTGGACGGCCTTGTCGAGGATCCATTCGACGGTGCGCGGGGTGGCGATCTTGATCGCCTGGATCTCGGTGTGCGCGCCCCGGTTGCCGACGGTGTCCATCAGCCAGGCGGTCTTGAGCACCAGCAGCCGCAACTGCTCGATCCTGACCCGGGATTCGGCGATCCAGTCCTGCACCACGCCCTGCTCGGCGAGCGGCCGGCCGAAGGCGACCCGCCCGTTAACCCGGCGGCACATCAGCTCCAGGGCGCGCTCGGCGATGCCGATCGCGCGCATGCAGTGGTGGATCCGGCCGGGGCCGAGCCGGGCCTGCGCGATGGCGAAGCCCGCGCCCTCCTCCCCGATCAGGTTCCCGACCGGGACGCGGACGTCCTCGAACAGCACCTCGGCGTGGCCGCCGTGGTCCGCGTCGTCGTAGCCGAAGACCGTCATGCCGCGCCTGACGGTGACGCCGGGGGTGTCGCGCGGGACGAGCACCATGCTCTGCTGGCGGTGCGGTTCGGCGGCCGGGTCGGTCTTGCCCATCACGATGAGGATCCGGCACTGCGGGTTCATCGCCCCGGTGATGTACCACTTGCGGCCGTTGACGACGTACTCGTCGCCGTCGCGCTCGATCCGGGTGGCGATGTTGGTGGCGTCCGAGGAGGCGACCTCGGGCTCGGTCATCGCGAAGGCGGAGCGGATCTCGGCGTCCAGCAGCGGGCGCAGCCAGCGCTCGTGCTGCTCGGCGGTGCCGAACTGGGCGAGCAGTTCCATGTTGCCGGTGTCGGGGGCCGCGCAGTTGAGCGCGGGCGGGGCCAACTGCGGGCTGCGGCCGGTGATTTCGGCGAGCGGGGCGTACTGGAGGTTGGTCAGGCCGGCGCCGCGCTCCCCGGGGAGGAAGAGGTTCCACAGGCCCTGTTTGCGCGCCTCGGCCTGGAGTTCGGCGACCACGGGCGGGGTGCTCCAGGCCTCGCGGGCCGGGTCGGCGAGCTGCTGCGCGAGGGCCGCCTCCGCCGGGTGCACGTGCTGGTCCATGAAGGCCAGCAGCTGCTCGCGGAGTTCGTTGGTGCGGGCGCCGTAGGCGAAGTCCATCGGTCAGTGCTCCTTGAGGGTGCTCAGGCCGTACCGGGCGAGGATCGGGGCCATCTCGCCGGCCCGCTCGAAGCCCGCGCCGAGGGTGCCGCCCTGCTGGTAGCGGTAGTGGATGCCCTCGGCGACGACGGCGAGTTTGAAGGAGGCGAAGGCGACGTACCAGTCCAGGTCGGCGGCCTGTCGGCCGGTCAACTCGGCGTAGTACGCGACGAGTTCGTCCGGCTTCGGGAAGCCGGGGGCGGTCGCGGCGGAGGGGATGATGCCGCCGCCGACGCCGGCGACCTCGGTGTACATCACCAGCAGGCCGACATCGGTGAGCGGGTCGCCGAGGGTGGACATCTCCCAGTCCAGCACGGCGGTGATCGCGTCGCCGTCGCCGACCAGCACGTTGTCCAGCCGGTAGTCGCCGTGCACCAGGGCGGGCGCCGGGGAGATCGGCCGGCGCTCGGCGAGCAGGGCGTGCAGCCGTTCCACGTCGGGCAGTTCGCGGCTGCGGGAATTCGCCAACTGGGTGGACCAGCGGCGCAGTTGGCGCTCCAGGTAGCCGTCGGGGCGGCCGAAGTCCGCGAGACCGACGTCGGCCGGGTCGATCCGGTGCAGGGCGGCGAGGGTGTCGACCAGCCGCCGCCCGAGCGCGTGGACGCGCTGCTCGCCGAGGGCGGCGATCGGGGCGAGGGCCCGGTGCGCGACGCCTGGGACGAACTCCATCAGGTACCAGGGGGCGCCGAGCACGTCCGTGCCGGGATCGAGCAGCAGGGTACGCGGGACGGGCACGTCGGTGTCGCGCAGGGCGGTCATGACGCGGTACTCGCGGCCCATGTCGTGCGCGGTGGCCAGGACGTGCCCGAGCGGCGGGCGGCGCAGCACCCAGCGGTCGGTGCCGTCGGTGAGGACGTACGTGAGGTTGGAGCGACCCCCCTCGACGAGGTCGGCCCGCAGCGGGCCCTGGGCGAGGCCGGGCAGCTCCCGGTCCAGGTGGGCGCGGAGGCGGGCCAGGTCCAGCCCGGGCGGCTCGGCGGGGGTCTCGGGCATCGGGCGGCTCCTCGGGGTCCTCGGGGTGTGGCCTCGTTGACTAAGCGCTTGCTTAGCATTCAGCCGGACGCCGCCCGCTGTCAATGCCGCCCCGCACGCAACGAGCCCCCGGACCAAGCGGTCCGGGGGCTCGCGGGTGAGGCCCCGTTGCGGGGAGGTCGACGCCCCGGAACGTCCGGTACCGGCCGACTGCTGGCAGCCGGCCGGTACCGAATGAGAGGTGAGGGGATCAGGGGGTGGTGAGGGCGAACCAGAAGTCGAAGCTCTCCAGCAGCCCCGCGAGAGTGTTCAGCGGGTCGATGGTGCCGGAGTCGACCGTCAGGTCCTTGCTGTCCGCGAGCGCGGCCACTTCCTTCTGCGCGTCCTTGGCGAGGGCGAGTTGGTTGAGACCGGTACGGGTGAGGGTGTACGAGGCATCGGCGCCGGTGCCGGTGTCGGCGGTGTAGACGAGGACGCCGTTTCGCAGCTGGACGGTGCACTGCGTGGGGTCTCCGGCGTTCCCGCCGGCGATGGTGAGGGCGATGGTGAGCGGGTTGTTCGCGGCGTCGGGGCCGTTGAGGCGGATGCCGAGGTAGTCGAAGACCATGTCCTGGGGCATGGCGGCGATCACGTCGTCCGTGATGATCTCGGGTGCGGGCAGCGCGCCGGTGTTCCCGGCGCCGGCGTCGGGGTTGCGCAGTTCCGCGGCTCCGGCGAGGTAGAAGTTGCGCCAGGGGCCGCTTTCGGCGAGGTAGCCGAGCTGCTCCAGCGCATCGGCCTCCAGCTTCCGGGCGTCGGTGTTGGCCGGGTCCGCGAAGACCACGTGGCTGAGCAGTTCGGCGACCCACCGGTAGTCGTCGGCGGTCGTCGCGTTCCCGTAGGCGGTCTGCGCCGCCTTCACAATGGTGTCGGCGCCGAACGTGTCCGTGTAGCGCTTGCCGACCTCCTCGGGGGGCAGGCCGTGCAGGTGGGCCGCGTTGCCGTCGAACCAGCCGAGGTAGCGCTGGTAGACGGCCTTGATGTCGTGGTTGGTGGTGCCGTAGTAGCCGCGGTTGAACCACTGGCCGGCCAGGCTCTGGGGCAGCTGCTGGTCGAGGTCCTCGGCGATCTCGTGCATGGTCCGGCCGTGGTTGGCCAGGCGCAGGGTCTGGTCGTGCAGGAAGCGGTAGAGGTCGGCCTGGCTGGTGAGGAAGTCGACGATCTCGTTGCCGCCCTCGCTCTTCCAGCGGGGCCAGAAGTGGCTGGCGAACAGGGAGGTGGCGTCGCCCCCGTAGAGGGTGGCGGACTCGGTGAGGTAGTTCGACCACTCCTTGGCGTCGCGGACCTGGGCGCCGCGCAGGCTGTAGAGGTTGTGCAGGGTGGGCGTGGCGTTCTCCGCCATGCACAGCGACTTGACGTCGGGGAGGTAGAAGTTCATCTCCGCCGGCGCCTCGGTGCCGGGCGTGAGCTGGAACTCGAACTGGATCCCGGCCAGGGTGCAGGGGACGCCCGCGGGGATCTGGGTGTCCTCGTCGGTGACACTGGCGACGACGGTGTGGGTCGGGGCGAGCAGGCCGGTGGTCCCCGACGACATCGTCTTGCCGAGTCCCGCGTCGATCTGCTGGTCCGCGCCCTTGTGGAGCAGTGATCCGTACATGAAGGTGGCGCGGCGGCTCATCGCGTTGCCCGCGTACACGTTCTCGCTGACGGCGTGCTCCAGGAAGCCGTCCGGCGCGACGATCTTGACGTCGGCATCGGGGGTGCCGCCCGCGAACAGGCCCCGGACGCCGCCGTAGTGGTCGGTGTGGGAGTGGCTGAAGATGACGGCCTTGATGGTGCGCGCACCGCGCTCGCCGAGGTAGAGGTCGAGGGCGGCCTTCGCACACTCCTCGCTGATCAGGGGGTCCAGGACGACGATGTCGCCGCTCTGCTGGGTCGGGTCCTCCATGAAGGTGATGTTGGATATGTCCATGCCGCGGACCTGGTAGACGGCGTCCTTCACCACCTCGTACAGGCCGACGTTCATGTTCAGCACGGCATTGCGCCACAGGCTCGGATTGGCCGTGTCCGGCGCGGGGGTCTGCTCCGACAGGAACGCCGCGTAGGGGGCCAGGTTCCAGGCATAGGGCTGACCGCTGGGGCTGGGGCCGGGAACGGGGTCGTTCGGGTCCAGGGCCACCAGCAGGCCCTGCTTCGCGAAGTCCGCCTCGGCATCCTGGCCGGGCGACGGGAGCGCGACGTCGGCGTTCAGCTGTGCGGTCAGCGGGGTCGCCGGCTGCGGTTCGTCGTACGGGGCGGGAAGAGCGGAGTCGGGCATGGACGCTTCCTCTCGGTGGTGGGGCGGAGCAGCGGCCGGGGGGGGGGGGGCGCCGGCCGGGGGCCCCCCCGGGGGGGGGGGGGGGACCCGGCGGGGGGTGTGGGGCGGGGGGGGGGCCAGCCCCCCCCCGGGCC
>NZ_JBHWIR010000044.1:28625-31310 GCF_042731835.1 Kitasatospora sp. NPDC059817
GGCGGGGGCTTGGTCCGTTCCTTGGGGGGGGGGGGGGGCCGCCGGGGCGGGGGGGCGCGCGCCCCGGGCCCCCCCCCCCCCGGGGGGCTGCGGAATCCCGGGACGGTGGAAGGCCAGGGGTCGCGACGACTCCCCCAGCGCGTCCCGGCAGGGTTCAGAAAGTACGCAGCCCTCCCCCGCACCGGCAGGGAATCGCCAAGAGCCGGCACCTGCGCCTCCCAGAACCGGACAACCCGTCAGACCGGGGTTTCGGAGAGCTCCGGGCAAGCGCCGCACGGGGCTTACGTCACCACCGCCCCGCGGCCGGACACCACACGGGCGGTCGGGACGAGCGGACTCACCGGCGAACGGAATCGAACACGAGCGTGCGGGATCACGGGGCCACGAGCGGAACACGGTCCACGCAGCCCATCCGGCCGGATCCCGCCGGTGGCCTGATCAGGTACGGCGCCCGGTAGCGTCAGCGCGCGACCGAGTGACAGCCCGTAGCAATCTGATCACGACTTTCACGATCACGGACCGGCGCAGCCTCGTCGCCGGACGTGACCGCGACATGGCCGAAGACGTCCCCCGCACTCACCCCCGAGTCCGAGGACATCTCCAACAACGCGAGCCGCGCGCCGGCCTCGACAACCGCACGGGGAACAGTCCCGCGCCCGTCTGCGCCGACCCGGCCACAGCGCCCCTCGGATATGGCCCGATCAAAGACCCGGCCGGCACCGGACCCGGCCACCGGGCGCCCGCCCCGTGCCGCAGCCGCTCCGCCGGACCGCCACAATGGCGCCATGAGGATGATCCACACCCTGGCCGGCGCCCTGCTGCTCCTGCTCATCGTCGGCAGCATCCTGCGCACGCTGGTCGTCCCGCGCGGGCTGTACTCGGCGCTGGTCAGCCGGCTCTGGCGGGTGCTGCGGACCGTGCTCCGGCTCTACGCGACGCCGTTCCGCAGCTACTACGCGCAGGACCGGGCGCTGACCTGGCTGGCGCCGCTGATCCTGCTCGGCATGCTCGGGGTGTGGCTCAGCGGCATGCTGCTCGCCTACACCCTGCTGCTGCACGGCACGTCCGACCTCAGCTGGTCGGTGGCCATCCGGGAGTCCGGGTCCAGCCTCTTCACCCTCGGCTACGCCAGCGGCGAGCGCCTGCAACTGTCGGCGATCGACTTCATGGCCGCCGCCAGCGGGCCGCTGGTGATCGCCCTTCAGATCGCCTACCTGCCCACCCTCTACGCCGCCTACCAGCGGCGGGAGACCGAGGTGACCCTGCTCCAGTCCCGGGCCGGCGAGCCCGCCTGGGGCCCGGAACTGCTGGCCCGGCAGTCCCTCGTCGACACCGAGACCGCCCTCCCCCAGCTCTACCGGGACTGGGAGCGGCTCGCCGCCGACATCGGCGAGAGCCACTCCAACTACCCGGTGCTGCTGTCCTTCCGCTCCCCGCAGCCGAACCGCAGCTGGGTGGTCGGCCTGATCGCGGTGCTCGACGCGGCCGCCCTCCACCTCGCGCTCTGCCCGCGCTCGGCCCCGCCCGAGGCCCGCCTGGTGCTGCGCGCGGGCTTCACCGCGCTGCGCGACATCGGCCGCTCCGTGCGGATCGACTTCGACCCGGACCCGGACCCGGACGTCCCGATCCGCCTGACCTACACCGAGTACATCGGCGCCGTCGCCATGATCACGAGCGCCGGTTTCCCCCGTGAGCGCCCGGTCGACGAGGCCTGGCAGCACTTCCACGGCTGGCGCGTCAACTACGAGGCGCTGGCCTACGAACTCGCCCGCCGCGGCGACGCCGTCCCCGCCCTGTGGACCGGCCCGCGCGACTTCCACGCCCCCGTCATCCCCCCGGCCCGCCCCACCGACCGCCGCCCGGGCCCGGGTCCGACCAACCCCACCCTCCCCGCAGCCTGACCCCACGACCGCGTGGCACCGCACAGCCGTATGGCACCGCGACCGAGACGGATCGAACCATCAGAAGCGCCACCAGGACGGAGTTCACCGAGTGACACCATCGCGAGTACCCGCGTGGTCGGCCGCCGTGCTGACGGCAGCGGGGTTGCTGTGTGGCTGCGGTACCAGTGCGTCGGCCGGTGGCGGCCCTGCTGGTCCCGGGGCCGTGGTCTCCTCGCCGGCGCAGCAGGTGGACGCGCTCTCGCTCGCAGCGCTGCAGGACTTGGCGTCGGCGCTCGGAGAGCAGGGGCGCGGCGGGTTCAAGGACACCTTCGGCGCGCTGAAGCTGGACCCGGCGGCAGGCCGGGTCGTGCTGTTCGCGACGGACGAGCCGCGGGCCAGAGCCCTCGTCGCGGCCGCCGCCCAGGCGCATCCCGGCGTCGAGACGGGACGCGCCGAGATCCGGCACGCGTCCTACGCGCGGGCGACCGTCGACCCTGTCCTCAAGAGGATCGGCGATGCGGCACAGGCCGATTCGCTGCCGTTCCCGGTCTATACGGCGGCCCTGCTGCCGGACGCGTCGGGTATCACGGTCACCACGTCGCATGAAGGCGCAGCGTCGTCAGCACTCAAGAAGGCCGTGGCCGAGCTCGCGGGTACCGTCCCGGTGTCGTACGAGGAGGGCAAACCGGTCCGCAACCTGGACGCCACCGCTCAGATGGTGCCTCCGCCGTGAGCGGGCGCTGGCTCGTCACGTCATGACCCGGGCGGGCCCGGTGCGATGGTCCGCAGCGGGCCCGCCCGG
>NZ_JBHWIR010000044.1:31320-39064 GCF_042731835.1 Kitasatospora sp. NPDC059817
TCGATGGTGGGGCCACACCCGCGCCACACCGGGTCCCCCCCGGTCATGTGGGGGCGCCGGGGGGGGGGGGGGGGTGCGTCTACGTTTGTCCCGGGGGGGGGCGCGTTGGGGTTGGCCGGCGGGGGCCCCCCCCGGGTGTCACAGCTACACCGCGACCGGTGCGCCCGTGGTCAGGGAGTGTTCGGCGCCGGCCAGGATTTCGACCACGCGCAGGCCGAACTCCGCGTCGCAGGGGTGTGGTTGGCCGGTGGCGGCCGAGGCCTGGAGGGCGTCCAGGGCGCGGTGCAGGGCTGCGGTCGGGCCCTCGCCGCGCTCGGGCAGGTGGGCGATGCCGTGCTCGCCGCGCAGTTCCAGGCCTGCGCCGCCGGCGCCGACCGGCGCGGTGAGGCTGAGCGCCAGGGTGCTGGAGGCGCCGGCGGCGTGCCGCAGCACCAGGTGGACGGTGTCCAGCGGGCCGGCCACCGCCGTGACCTGCGTCGCGTCGCCGAGCACCGGCAGCAGCACCGACAGCGCGTGCGGGCCGACGTCCCACAGCGCGCCCTTCTCCTCGCGCCACGGCGAGGCCGCGTACGGGCTGGTGCTGCCGGGGGCGAACACCGAGCCGAGCCAGTCCGAGCGGCCGGTGAACCAGCCGCCCAGGCCTGCCTGTTGCTCGATCCACGGGATCTGCTCCCCGCCGAAGCGGACGGTGAAGAAGACCACGGAGGCGACCTCGTGGGCCCGGACGGCCTCGGCCACGGCCTGCGCGTCCGGCACGGTCAGCGCGACCGGCTTGTCCAGCAGCAGGTGGCAGCCGGCCTCGGCGGCCCGTACCGCGAGGCCCGCCTGCACGGTCGGCGGCAGCGCGATCGAGACCGCGTCCACCTCGGCGAGCAGCTGGTCGAGGTCCGCGTAGCCGGGGACGCCGTACGCCCCGCCGAGGGCCGTGGCCGCCTCAGGCCGGCGGGCCCAGACGCCGGTGAACTCCAGCCCGGGGTGCTCGGCGAGGACGGGTGCGTGCACCCGCTCCGCCCAGGGGCCGGCGCCCAGCAGTCCGATCCGCACGATGTCTCCGTTCCTCCGTGGTACTTGAAAAATTCAGTTCTGCACGCGGGCCAGCGTGAAGCCGTCGTAGCCCTTGCTGCCGACCGTCTGCACCGACGTCGCGGTGACCCTCGGCTCGGCGGCGATCAGGTCGTGCAGGGCCCGGGTGCCGACCACCGCCGGGTTGGTGCTGTCCGCGTCGGCGACGGCGCCGCCGCGCACCACGTTGTCGACGATGATCAGCGAGCCGGGCCTGGTCAGCTGGAGCGCCCGCCGGAAGTACTCGGGGTTGCTGGGCTTGTCCGCGTCGATGAAGACCAGGTCGAAGGGCTCCACGCCCTGCTCCACCAGCGCGGCCAGCGAGTCGGCGGCCCGGCCGAGCCGCACCTCGGCGACCTTCTCCAGCCCTGCGCGCGCAATGTTCCCCTGGGCGACCTCGGCGTGCTTCGGGTCGATCTCCAGGGTGATCAGGGTGCCGTCCGCGGGCAGCGCCCGGGCCAGCCAGATCGCGCTGTACCCGCCGAGCGTGCCGACCTCCAGGATCCGCCGCGCGCCCTGGGTCAGCGCCAGCAGGTGCAGCAGCTTGCCCTGGTTGGGGGCGACGGCGATCTCCGGCAGCCCGGCCGCGTCGGCGGCGGCGGCCGCGGCCTCCAGCGCCGGGTCGTGCCCGACCAACTGCTCGGAGAAGTACGCGTCCACGGCATCCCACGTCGACTGGGTCATCGGGCCCTCCAGTTGTGCATGATCGGCAGGTACCCGCCGATGCTACTCCGAGGGCTCGACAGCCCCGCCGTGCTCAGTGCAGACGCCTCGTCACTGCGCTTACTGCGCTTACTGCGCTTATTCCGCGACGGGCGCCTTGGCGGCGGTCGCTGCGGCGGCCGCCTCTTCCGCCTCGATCTTGGCGTGGGTCTTGGCGGCCCGGCGCTTCATGAACCAGGCCGAGGCGCCGCCGACCAGCACCGCCGCGGCCAGGCCGGCCCAGGAGAAGCGGGACAGCCAGGGCTCGATGCTCTTGCCGACCTTGTAGACCAGCAGCGTCGTGCCGCCGGCCCAGACGATGCCGCCGAGCACGTTGGCGATCAGGAACTTCCAGTACGGCATCTTCAGCGCGCCGGCGAGCGGTCCGGCGAAGATGCGCAGCAGGGCGATGAAGCGGCCGAAGAAGACCGCCCACATCCCCCACTTCTGGAAGGAGCGCTCGGCGGTGGCCAGGTGGGACGGCCCGAAGTGCTTGGGGAACTTCCGTCCGAGCTTCTCGAACAGTGGCTTGCCGCCCTTGCGGCCGATCGAGTAGCCGATCGAGTCGCCGATGATCGCCCCGAGGATCGCGACCACCGCGATCCATTCCGGGCTCACCACACCCTTGACCGCCATCAGGGTGGCCGTGACCAGGGCGATCTCGCCGGGCAGCGGGATGCCCAGCGACTCCAGGCCGATGATCAGGCCGACCAGGGCGTACACCGCGGTCGGTGGGACGCTCTCGATCCAGGCGTCGATGTGCAAGGCCAGTACCTCCGTGGCAGGTCGGAGCCGGCGCGGCCCTCAGCGGTGCCGCGCGCCGATTCCGGCAGTTGTCCGATGGCGGCAACGCGGCCGCTTCCCCATAAGGGCAGCCTAACGTGCCGGGCGGCCTGTCCCCCCGGCCGATCACCCGTGGTTACGACGTGCGGTGGTGCCTCATGGTTCCCGCTTGACCAGCCGTTCTTCAAGATCCGGCAAAGCGAAGTGCGACCACGGACGGCCGCGCGTTCACCCGGCGCACGAGCGGCAGCAGGGCGCGGAGCAGGCCCCGCCCGCCCTCCGGGTAGACCTCGCGCACGTCGGTCACCGCCGGGTGCGCGCCGGCCAGCTTGCCGCGTTCGTCCGCGTCCATGCCGAACGGCATCGGCGGGGCGTGGTAGTGCCGGTTCCGCAGCTTGCCCTGGACGGACCGGGCGCTGAACCAGCGCGGCACCGCGTCCAGCACCATCGACCCGCCGGGGAAGCGCTCGGCGCAGGCCGCGATCAGTGCCCGCACCTCCTCCGGCCGCAGGTACATCAGCAGGCCCTCGGCGCAGATCATCACTCCGCGTGCCGGATCCACCTCGTCCATCCAGCCCGGGTCGGTGACCGGGCAGGCGAGGATCCGGCGCCGGTCGTCCGGCGGCAGCAGCCGCTCCCGCAGCGCGGCCGCCTCCGGCAGGTCCACCGACAGCCAGTCCGCCCGGCCGTTGTCGACCCGCCACGATTGGGTCTCCAGGCCGTCCCCGAGGCCGACCACGGTGCCGCGCGGGCAGCGGGTCAGGAAGTCCGCCACCTCACGGTCGAAGCAGGCCGCCCGCAGCGCCTGCAACTGGCTGACCAGCGCGCCCTCCCCGAAGCGCTCCGCGAACGGGAAGTCGATCCGGTCGACCAGCTCGACCGCCTTCGGGTCCTCCAGGACCGTGTCCGGCCGACGCGCCTCCACCGCGCGGTGCCACAGCGTCCACAACGCCGTCTCCGGCACCTCCGCCAACTCCGGCCGCTCCCCGCCGCTCATCGCTCACTCCTTCGGACGTGCTCCGCGCTGGACCTGCTCCGCGCCGGACGTGTTGCGCGCTCGGCGTGCTCCACGATCGACGTGCTCGACGCTCGACGTGCTCGACGCTCGACGTGCTCGACGCTCGACGTGCTCGACGCTCGACGTGCTCCACGCTCCGGCCTGAACCCGCCGATTCTGACACCCCGGACGCGGGGACGCTCGGGCCGCCGCGCCGCTCAGCCGATGCTGAACGCTCCGTCCGGCGGGGGCGGGGAGTCGGTGGCGTCGGCGTCCGTGACCGGGGCGGTGCGGCCGACCAGGGCGGCCAGGTCGGCGCCGTCGGTGAGGCGGGCCGGGAAGATGTCGCCGGCCAGCAGCCGGGTGAGCTCGGCGGCCGGGAGCGGGGCCGTCGAACCGGCGAGCAGGATGTTGCCGTACCGGCGGCCGCGCAGCACCGGGGCCTCGGCGACCAGGCAGGTGTACGGGAACACCGCGCCGACCGTCGCGGCCTGGGCCCGGGCGAAGGCCAGCGGCGGGCCGTCGGCCAGGTTGGCGGCGTAGCAGCCGCCGGGGCGCAGGGCGGCGGCGGCCAGCCGCAGGAACTCCACCGAGGTGAGGTGGGCGGGGGTGCGCGAGCCGTGGAAGACGTCCGCGATCACCAGGTCCCGGGTGCCGGGCGGGGTCTCGGCGAGGGCGGCGCGGGCGTCGCCGACGGTCGCGGTGATGTCCGCGCCGGGCCCCTGCCAGGGCAGGTGCTCGGCGACCAGGTCGAGCAGCGGCCCGTCCACCTCGACCACCCGCTGGCGCGAGCCGGGGCGGGTGGCGGCGAGGTAGCGGGGCAGGGTGAGCGCGCCGCCGCCCAGGTGCAGCACGTCCAGCGGCCGCCCGGCGGGGGCGAGGGCGTCGGCGAGGTGGCCGAGCCGCCGGGTGTACTCGAACTCCAGGTGGGTCGGGTCGGCGAGGTCGACGTAGGACTGCGGGGTGCCGTCCAGGGTGAGCAGCCAGCCGCCGTCCCGGTCGAGGTCCGGCATGAGCTTGGCGAAGCCGAGGTCGGTGTGGCGCCCGACCGGCACCGGCTCGTCCGCCGCCGCCTCGTGCGTCACCGACTCGTCCGTCACGCGCTCTCCCCCACGGCCTGAGCGTCCACGGCCTGGGCGTCCACCGGCCGGACGTCCGCCGGCCGGACGTCGAGGTAGGCGGCGAGCCAGCGGTCCAGTTCGGCGAAGGCCCGGGTGCGGGCGGCCTCGCCCGAGAGCACCAGGTCGTGCATGCCGCCCTCGATCCGGACGATGGTGACGTGCCGGCCCAGTCGCGGGCCCTGGCCGGCGATGTCGTCGGCGCGCAGCACGGCGTCCGCGTGGTGCAGGGCGTTGTGCCACTTGGTGGTCGTGATCGACCTGGTCGACGCCATCAGCAGCACCGGCACGTCGATGCCGAGCCCGTGCCGCAGCTGCCGGTGGCCCTGGTGGATGGCGGACAGCCAGCCCGCGTACAGCGGGAAGCCCTCGGGGCGCTTGAGGGTGAGGTCGAAGTCCCACTCGCCCTCGTGGTCCTTGTGCAGGCTGTGCGTGTAGTGCGGGTTGAGCGTCGACGGCAGCACGCGGGTGGGCGCCAGCCGTCCGATCGCGGTGACGGCCGGGCCGCCGACGGTCCGCACGGCGGGCGCGGCCGGCATCGACAGGAACGGGCTGTTCAGGAACAGCCCCTCCACCAGGCCGCGCCCCGAGCGCCGCCCAGCCCACAGCGCGCCGATCAGCCCGCCGGTGGAGTGCCCGTTCAGCAGCAGCCGCCGGTGCCCGTCCACCTCGCGGATGATCCGCACCGCCTCGTCGATCTCCTCGTCGTACTCGGCGAGGTCGCGCACGAAGTTCGGCGACTGGTGCGGGCGCAGGGAGCGGCCGTACTTGCGCAGGTCCAGGGCGTAGAAGGAGAAGCCGAGCGCGGCGAAGTGGTCGGCGAGGTTGGTCTGGAAGAAGTAGTCGTTGTACCCGTGGATGTACAGCACGGCCCGCTCCGCCCCCGGCACCAGCCGGCGCACCAGCGTCGCGCAGACCTCCCCCTCGGCGTCCGGCCGCAGTGTCAGCTCGGCCGTCTCGTAGGGGGCACCCAGGATGTCTTCCCGAAACTCCATCTGCGCCGCACCCGTCCTCATGCTCGACCTGCCGTCCGTCGCAGGTGATCCCGATCCAGGACCCCGACAATACCGGCCGGTAGCCCGGGGCTGCCTGCCGGGCACCGGTCTGCCGGGCGCCGGTGCGGCCCGGCCGTCCGCGCCTCCTGATCGCTCCCCGTGCGCCTGCTGTGCGCCGGTGGTCATGTGGAACGCTACCCGGACAGATCCAACTCCGGTTGTCACGCAGGCGAGTTGAGGAGAACACATGCCGCAGGCCGGCCGCACCGATCCGTCGCTGTACCGTTCGGCCGCCGAGGCGATCGCCGCGCCACCGGAGACGCTGGCGTACGTCGCCGGGTTCGACCGGGCCGGGGAGCGGCCGGACGCGCTGCTCACCGTGGACACCGATCCGGCGTCGACGAGCTACGGGAAGGTCCTGAACTTCGCCGAACTGCCGACGCTGGGCGACGAGTTGCACCACTTCGGGTGGAACGCCTGCTCCAGCGCGCTGGCACACGCCTGCCACGAGAACCCCGAGCGGCGCTACCTCCTCCTCCCGGGCCTGCGCTCCTCGCGGCTGCACGTGATGGACACCCGGCCCGACCCCGTCCGGCCGCGCCTCGTCAAGACCGTCGAGGCGGCGGAACTCGCCGCCAAGGCCGGCTACTCGCGCCCGCACACCCTGCACTGCGGGCCGGACGGGGTGTTCCTGTCCTGCCTGGGCAGCGGGGACGGGAACGACGGGCCCGGCGGGGTGGCGCTGCTGGACCACACCACCTTCGAGGTGCTGCGCGCCTGGGAGACGGAGCGCGGGCCGCAGCACTTCGCGTACGACGTCTGGTGGCACCTGGGGACGAACGTGGGGGTGACCAGTGAGTGGGGCACGCCCTGGATGGTGGAGGGCGGGGTCGTCCCGGAGCTGCTGCTGGGCCGCAAGTACGGGCACGCGCTGCACTTCTGGGAGCTGGACTCGGGGCGGCACCTGCAACGGATCGACCTCGGCGACCAGTACCAGATGGTGCTGGAGCTGCGCCCGGCGCACGATCCGCAGGCCGAGTGGGGCTTCGCCGGGGTGGTGACCAACGTCGAGGACCTGTCCGCCTCGGTCTGGCTCTGGTACCGGGAGGGCCCGGCGTTCACCGCGCGCAAGGTGATCGAGATCCCCGCCGAGCCCGCCAAGACGGAGGACCTGCCGCCCGCGCTGCAACCGTTCGGCGCGGTGCCGCCGCTGATCACGGACATCAACCTGTCGGTGGACGACCGCTGGCTGTACGTGTCCGCGTGGGGCACCGGCGAGCTGTTCCAGTACGACGTGTCGGACCCGTTCCACCCGCGGCTCGCCGACTCGGTGCGGCTGGGCGGGGTCGTCGCCCGCACCCCGCACCCGGCCGCGCCGGGGCGCCCGCTGAGCGGCGCCCCGCAGATGGTCGAGATCAGCCGGGACGGGCGCCGGCTCTACCTCACCAACTCCCTCTACGGCGCCTGGGACGACCAGTTCTACCCGGACGGCATCGAGCCGTGGATCATCAAGCTGGACGCCGACACCGAGGCGGGCGGACTGAGCGTCGACGAGCGCTTCTTCCCGCACGGCGCCGACTTCCGGGGCCTGCGGGTGCACCAGACCCACCTCGCGGGCGGCGACGCCTCCTCGGACTCCTACTGCTACCGGTAGGACGTCCGGCGGCGGGACGTCCACCGGCGGGACGTCCGGCGGCAGCACGTACGGCTAACGGGCGAGCGCCTGGTCGTAGCGGACCTGGGCCAGGGGCAGCCCGGCGGCGAGCAGTTCGGAGCGGACGGAGGCGACCATGCCGGCCGGGCCGCTGACGCAGGCGAGGTGCTCGCGCCAGTCCCCGGCGCCCGCGACGGCGTCGGCGAGCCGGCCGGCGGTGACCGGCGTGAGCGCCAACCAGGGCTTGTGCAGGCCGAGTTCGGCGAGGGCGGACCAGTCGTAGAGGTCGCCGCGGTCCCGGGCGCCGACGAACAGGTGGACGCGGCGGCCGCGCGGGCGCTGGGCGGCCTGCTGCTCGACGATGGCCTTCATCGGGGCCAGGCCGGTGCCGCCGGCGACCAGCAGCAGGTCGCGGGTGTCGTCCTAGGGTATC
>NZ_JBHWIR010000044.1:39074-47801 GCF_042731835.1 Kitasatospora sp. NPDC059817
CCGGTCGCCGACGGCGGTGCGTTCGACGAGGGCCGCGCTGACCCCGTCCGGCCCGGTGCGCCGGACGTGGAACTCCAACTCGTTGTCGGTGCGCGGCGCGCAGCCCATCGAGTACTGCCGCCAGGTGTGCGGGAGCGTCGGGTGCTCGACCGTGCCGTACTGTCCGGCCCGGTACGGGTAGGGCCCGCCGGTGCGCACGCGCAGGACGGCGAGGTCGGGGCGGCGGCGCTCGTGGCCGGTCACCACGGCGTGCCAGTACGGGGGTTCGGTGAGCGCGGAGTCGGCGCCGGCGGTCATCGCCGCGACGGCGAAGCGCAGCATCCGGACCCAGGCCGCTTCCATCTCCTCGGTCCACCGGTCGCCCGCCCGGTGCCGGATCGCCGCGCACAGGGCCTCCTCGAAGGCCTCGTAGTGGACCGGCCGGACGCCCAGTTTGCGGTGGTCGCGCCCGAGTTGGCGCAGGGTCGCGGCCAGTTCGGCCGGGTGGTGGAGGTGGTCCACCAGGTGGCGGAGGATCCGTTCCAGGTGGGCCTGCTGGAACTCCATCGAGGCGGGGAAGAGCGGGCGCAGGTAGGGGCGGCGGCGGAACATCACCGCGTAGAGGTGGTCGATCAGTTCGGAGAGCGGGTCGAGCAGGCCGAGGTCGCGCCGGATCAGCCGTTGGTCGGCGGCGCCGTCGTAGCCGTCGTAGTCATCGGCGCCCCCGGAGCCGCCGTACTGGTCGGCGCCGGCCGGGTCGGGCCCGAAGGGCGAGGCGGGGATGAGGAGTTGGCGCCGGAGACGCATCGCGTGGTGGCGGGCGATCAGCCGGTCGTACTCGGCGGTGGTGCCGCTGGTGGTGTTTCCGCTGGTGGTGGTGTCCATGACCCGCCCAGTCAATCGCCGCCCGGTTACCGGCGAGAAGGGCCGATGGCCCCGATCGGACCCGGGACCATCGACCCCTTGACGGGAGGGCCTGGCCGGAAGGCCTACCAGGGGCGCTACCGGACGGGATCGACCGGGGTCGCCTGGGTCGCCTCGACGGGCTCGGGGTGGAACTCGGTGGCCGCCCAACTGGCCAGCAGGCGCAGGGACTCGGCGGAGCTGGAGCCGGGCTCGGCGTGGTAGGTGACGAGCACCTGGTCGACGTCCCCGGCCGGGCGCAGCGTCTCGTACTGGAGGTTCAGCCGGCCGACCACCGGGTGGTGCAGCCGCTTGGTGCCGTGGCCCTTGTCCTGGATGCTGTGGGCGGCCCAGAGGCGGCGGAAGTCGGCGCTCTTGAGGGAGAGTTCGCCGATCAGCGAGGCGAGCCTGGGGTCGTCCGGATCCCGCCCGGCGTCCAGCCGCAGCATGCCGACGACGTCGGTGGCCTTGCCGTCCCAGTCCTCGTAGAGCTCGCGGGAGGCCGGGTCGAGGAAGAGCTGCCAGGCCATGTTGCGCTGCTCGGGCGGCATCGCGGCGAAGTCGCCGAGCAGGGCGGTGCCGAGCCGGTTCCAGCCGATGATGTCCAGGCGCCGGCCGAGGACGTACGCGGGCACGCACTCCATCGCGTCCAGGAGCTGCTGGAGCGCGGGCCGGACCCGCTGCGGGCGGGCGGCGGCCCGGCCGGGGCGGCGGCGGGCGGGCCTGGTGAGCCGGCCGAGGTGCTCGCGCTCGGCGGGGCTGAGCCGCAGCACGCGGGCGATGGCGTCCAGGACGGCGGCGGAGACGCTCTCGCCGTGGCCCTGTTCGAGCCGGGTGTAGTAGGCGGTGCTGACTCCGGCGAGCAGGGCCAGCTCCTCGCGGCGCAGGCCGGGCACCCGCCGCCGGGTGGTGCTGTCCGGCAGGCCCACGTCCTCGGGCCGCAGCCGGGCGCGGCGGGATCGGAGGAACTCGCTGAGTTCGGTGCGCTGGTCCATGCCTGCAGTATGCGGGGGATCCGGGCCGCAGGGGCGGGGGCAAGGGTGATACTGCCGTGCGTACGTTCCGCGGTCGTACGTCCGGGGTCCCTACGCGTGGCCTGCGTACGAAGAGCTCTGGTCTGGCTGGTCGCACCGCACCGGCGCAGGCTGGAAGCATGACGAACTCGACGAACGCAACGACGACGAGCACCACCGAGGGCACCACCCGCACGGTCGCCGCCTACGCCGCGGCGCGGCCCGACTCCCCGCTGGAGAAGACCACCGTCACCCGCCGGGCGGTGGGCGAGCACGACATCGTGATCGACATCAAGTTCTGCGGCATCTGCCACTCCGACATCCACCAGGTCGGCGAGGACTGGGGCACCGGCATCTTCCCGATGGTCCCGGGCCACGAGATCGCCGGCGTGGTCACCGAGGTCGGCCCGGGCGTCACCCGCTGGCAGGCCGGCGACCGGGTCGGCGTGGGCTGCATCGTCGACTCCTGCCGGGAGTGCGACAACTGCCGGGCCGGCCTCCAGCAGTACTGCACCGGCCAGGGCGGCACCGTCTTCACCTACAACAGCGTCGGCCACGACGGCCTGCCGACCCACGGCGGCTACTCCTCGAAGCTGGTCGTCGACGAGGCGTACGCGCTGCGCATCCCCGACAACCTGCCGCTGGACGCCGCCGCGCCGCTGCTGTGCGCCGGCATCACGCTGTACTCGCCGCTCGCGCACTGGGGTGCCGGGCCGGGCAAGAAGGTCGCGATCGTGGGCCTCGGCGGGCTCGGCCACATGGGCGTGAAGCTCGCCCACGCCATGGGCGCGGAGGTCACCGTGCTCAGCCAGTCGCTGCGCAAGCGCGAGGACGGGCTGAAGCTCGGCGCCGACCACTACCGGGCCACCTCCGACCCGGCCACCTTCACCGAGCTCGCGGGCACCTTCGACCTGATCGTCAACACGGTCTCCGCCGACCTCGACCTGAGCGCCTACCTCGGCCTGCTGCGCACCGACGGCACCATGGTGCAGGTCGGCGCGCCGGAGAAGCCGGTCACGGTGAACGCGCACGCGCTGCTCTCCGGCCGCCGTTCGCTGGCCGGCTCGATGATCGGCGGGCTGCCGGCCACCCAGGAGATGCTGGACTTCTGCGGCGAGCACGGCATCACCGCGGAGATCGAGCTGATCCGCGCCGAGCAGATCAACGAGGCCTACCAGCGGGTGCTGGCCGGCGACGTCCGGTTCCGCTTCGTGATCGACGCCGCGACGATCTGACCGTCCCGATCTGGCCGTCACGGCCTGACCCCGCACTCCCCCGTGCCCCGACGCCCCGCCCCCCGGGGCTCACCCCAATCCCCCGGGCGGGGGCCGCCGGGGGGCCCCGGGGCCCAGCCCCCGCCGCGCCGCCCCCGCCCGCCCCCGCCGAGGTCCAGCGGACGGGTGGCCGACGCCGGGCCCTCCGGTTCGCTGCCCGGCTCCTCGCCGAACATGCCCTTGGGGTAGGCCGACGAAAGCATCGTCAGGTAGGCGGTGTAGCGCATCCGGTAGCGCAGGACCGCGACCGTCGCCTCGTACAGCGGCTGCGGCATCCGGCCGAGGGCCAGGACCACGAGCCAGACCACGAACGGCGCCGTCCACCAGCCCGCGTACGCCAGGCGCCAGGCCCTGCACGGTCGAGGCCGGGATCACCAGGACGATGCGGAAGTCAAGCGCCCCGGGCCGCAGCCGACTCAGCCCGTCCTCCGCCATGACGAGACCGGCGCTGGCGGCGACGTCGAGCGCGTGCTCGCAGTACGCCGCCGGTGTCCTCGGCTGGTCCGGGCGCAGCGCGGCGAGTTCGGTTCCGGACGGAAGCGTGGTGACGGCGGCGCGGCGTCCGGCGGCGGTGGGGCACCACAGGGTGCGGCCGTCCGGCCGGGGGCAGCGGATACCCGCCGATACGCTGGTGGCCGGGTACCCCACGCCGACGAGCGCGGGGGACCCGGCCATTGCCGCGGGGCGCAGCCCAGGGTGTCGACGGTGCGGATCGGCTGGGCGCTGCCGGCGCTGGTGGCCTCGGCCATCGCCCGGGTCTGCCCGTCGGTCGTCTCCGGGAGGCGGTCGGCGGCGACCACGGCCGGGACGGACTCGGCCATTGTCCTGGCGGCTCCCCGGAAGACGAGCGGATCGGGGCGGCTGGGCGAGGCGTTTCGGGCCGGGCTCGTGGGACTCCGCGGAGAACGGGTCCTGCCTGCCGATGTCCGCCCTCCGCGCGCCGGTGCTCCCCCACCAGGTCGTCCGCGGTCACGTCACGACGAGCACGAGTCCGTCCCGCGTGCCGCCTGGCCCTGCGTCACTGCGCAGCAGCCTGCAGATCGACGCTCTTCCGATCGACCGCGAGCGTGACAATGCGCGGGAAGCCATTGCTCCCTGTTTCCCACCGCTGCAAGCGCGTGGTGACCTCGGCCTGACCGACCCTCACAAGAGGCCCCGGGTTGGGCCTGCCATGGTTGACCCACACGTGTTCGGCACCGTCACAGATGACAGATGTGCTGATGGCGACCCTGTCCCCCACCGAGCTGTTGACGACGGCGTAGGAAGAAGGCCCTGAGCAGCGGTAGGTGCCCGAGAGGGTCACAACCGCCTCGCTGTCGACCGTACCGGTGGAGTTGAGGGACACCGTCCCGGTGAAGTCGGCGGGTGCCGTCCCCGAGACGGCCGCCTGGGCCGGGGAAGCGGCCCAGAACCCCGAGAGCAGCGTGATGGATACGACTGTGGACAGAGCAGCAGAAGCAGAGCGACGCAACGAACTTCCCCTCACCGAACGATCATTGACTTGTCTAGACCTGTTGCCGGGACCGTAGCACCCAGCCCGGAACCACCCGACACGAACTCATAACTCTTCACCCACAGGCCATCCAGGCCGGGACACAACACGGCGGCACACCCCGAACACCCGGACGGAAACGCCCGGGTACGGCCGACCCCGCACACCAGCCCCTCAACGGGAGTCACCCGCCGGCGCGGACCAGGTCGGCCTTGCTGCGGTAGTGCGGCGCCGCGAACACCGTTCCTGCCCGGCTCAGGGCGCCAGCACGACCCTGCCGAATACCTTGCCCGCGTCCATTGCTCGGTGAGCCAGCACCGCCTGGTCCAGCGGCAGCACCTCGTGCACGACCGTGCGCAGGTCCCCGTGCGCGGCATCATCGAACTGGGACGACCGCACCGCCTGCCGGTCGGAGCCGGGCACGGTGTCGGAGCTGAAGGTGGCGAACGACAGCGACTTGCGGAAGGCGTCCATCAGCCGCATGCCGAAGTCCGCCGGCGGCTGCCCGCCGACCACGCCGACAGCCACATACCTCCCGTTCGGGTTCAACCGGTCCAGGAACAGGGAAAGCTGAGGACCCCCCACGACATCGATCACCACGTCGAAACCCGACGGTGCGTCCGAGCCGCCCTCGCCGGAGCGGTCGAGGACATGGGTCGCGCCCAGGTCCCGCAGGCGGGTGCCACGCTCCGCCGATGAGGTGGTGACCGCCACCGCACCCGCACCGCCCTTGGCTGCAAGCTGGACCGCCGTGATCCCGATGCTGCCCGCCGCACCGCGCACGAGCACCGTCTCGCCGGGCGCGAAACGAGCGCGGTCCAGGGCGAAGTGGGCGACCACACCGGAACCGCCGAGAGTCACCGCATCCGCGCCGGTCAGACCGTCAGGCAGCAGAAGGACGTCCTCGACCGAGGCGACGGCCTGCTCGGCATACCCACCGGACAGGCCGGTGAACGCCCACACCCGCCGCCCCATCCACGAAGCGTCCACGCCCTCTCCCACCGCGGTGACGCTACCCGCCACCTCGCTGCCCAGGAGATGGCCCTCCCGGAAGCCGTACGCGGCGAGCGTTCCCCGGCGGATCACGGCGTCCACGCCGCCTACCCCGATGGCCTCCGTGGTGATCCGCACCTGCCCCGGGGCAGGGACGGGCACGGGCAAGTCGACGACCTCCAGACCGTCAGGATTTCCGAACTCCCTGATCACGACGGCTTTCATCTCTGCTCCTTAGGCCGGTGAACGAACGGGCCACAACTGCTGCGACCGTGAGCGGCGAACCCAGCTCCCCAGCCCGAGGCACCACCAGCAGGGTGCCGGGACGGGGCGGCGTCACCGCCATCGGACCGTAACGGACGCCCCCGTCCAATTGGCTAAAGTGAGAGGCCATGACCGACCGTTTGCCTCACATCGCGCGCTCCGACGCCCGCGACAACCGGGCCCGCATCCTGGACGCCGCCCGCGCGGTGTTCAGCGAGGAGGGCCTGAATGCGCCCATGCGCGAGGTCGCCCGGCAGGCAGGCGTCGGCCCCGCCACGCTGTACCGGCACTTCCCGACCAAGCAGGCACTGATCGTGGAGACCTTCGCCGAGCAGCGGCGAGCCTGCCACGCCACCGTCCGCGACGCCCTCGCAGACCCGGACCCGTGGCACGGATTCCGGAGCCTGGTCGAGCACATCTGCGAACTCCACGCACACAGCCGGGGATTCGCCGACGCCTTCATGACAGCCTTCCCCGAAGCCATGGACTTCGCCGCCGACCGAGAGCGGACCTCGCGCGGGGTTGCCGAACTGACCCGCCGCGCCCAGGACACCGGCCAGCTCCACCCCGGCTTCGTCGTCGACGACCTGATCCTCATGCTCATGGCCCACCGGGGCCTCCAAGACGCGCCGCGTGCCGCCCGGCTCACGTCCTCTCGCCGCTTCGCTGCCTACGTGATCGAGGCGTTCCGCGCCGCACCGGAGGCGGGAGCGCCTACACCGCTGCCGCCAGCACCACGCCTGCGGCTCGCATGCTCGCCCAGCACGCAGTAGACCCGCCACGACGAGGTCCGTCATGGGGAGCGGCCGGGCGGCACCGCGAAGGTGTCGTCATGCCGCAGGCTCTGCCCACCGCGCCGAGGTGCCGAATCCCGCCATCACCCGGACGGCGTAGCACGAGGGGTTCTCACCAGCCCCTGACCTGCGGCAACACCCGAAACTCACCGGATCCGAGGCGAAACTCACCAGCGGCCCGGGACGAGATTCACCGCCCTCGCCGCCCAGTCGTTTCAGGTGAAGTTCCACAAGCGTGGCGCCCCGGGCCGCTGCGCCCCGGGAAGCCTCCTGCGTGACGGCTGCTCGCCCGAAGTGGCCGCGCCCCGTCACGGAGAACCCCCATGAACCTCGCCCCGCGCTCCGCTGCGCTCGTAGCCGCCGCCCTGTCCGTCGCTGCACTGGCCGGTCCGGCTCCCGCCGCAGCCGGCCCCACCCCCATCGCTTCGCAGCCCCCGGCCGGCCGGTACCTCAACCTGCACCAGTGCGTCTACAACAGCCCGCTCGGGGCGAGCAACTTCGACCTCATGACAACCCTGGTCCCGAGCCTGGACGGGCGGTTCAGGGCCGGAACGGACGTCTCCGACACCCCCGGTCCCCGCCGCCGCCTGCGGCCCCGGGGACGGGCGCTACGAGCCCAACGTCTACACGGCCGCCGAACCCTACGACCTGACGTCCGGGCACTACCTGAACCTGCACCAGTGCATCTTCTGGAGCGACTTCGACCAGGACCACCTCACCTCGGTGGTGGGAACCACCGAGGTCAAGTTCGTCGCCGGCACCAACATCTCCAACTCCCCTGACACCACCGTCAGCTGCGGCGGCGGAGGCACCGACCACCCCATCCCCCTGCTGTCGAGCGCCACAGCCCTGGACCTGACCGCCGGGCGGTACCTGAACCTGCACCAGTGCATGTACTACTTCGACGGTTACCGCGACCACCTCACGACCTTCGCCCCGAGCGGAGACGGACGCTTCAAGGCCGGGACGAACATCTCCAACACCCCCGACACCAAGCCCTCCTGCGGCCCCGGCGACGGGCGGTACCAGCTGATCCCGGTGCTCTCGGGCGTCAAGGCCCTCCTCATGCACTGAGGACCGCCGCGCAACAGCCGGCCCCGCACTCACGAGGGCGCGGGGCCGTGGTGGCCGATCGCCGGGCCCAGGGCCGGCAAGCGGGCTCGTGCCAGGTGGTCCGGACGCTCCTTCCGGCCCGGATCACGGGTGTTCTCACGGGTCAGCGGTGTAACCCGGTGGGAGCCGGCCGATTCCCAGGGGCGGGACGTCGCCCGGGAAACCGGCCACGCCCACACCCCGCAACTCCAGGATCTCCTTGGTGCACGAGCGGGACGGGCGACGCCCTTCGCGTCCAACGGCAGGACGTCGAGCGCGTCGTTCCCCTCCGCCCCCAGGATGGGTGACGTGGCGTCAGATACGTGGTTGGGGCGGGGCGAGGGGAGGGCGGGTGAAGACGGGGTCCTTCGGGTCGTCGACGATCTGCTTGACGCGGGCGGAAGCATCGAGAACGGCCCTGGCGGCCTCCAGCAGGTCCGTCATAGAGGTGAGGAAGGTGTCGGTGTCGGCGCGGTCGACGGCCTCGGTGCAGCTCGGGCCGGCGGCGAGGGCAGTTGTGCCGAACCGGTGCCACGATGCCTGCGCGGTCGGGTCCGGGACCTGGAAATAGTAGGGCTCCCAGCTGGCGACGTTCCGCAGGTCCGCGCAGAGCGGGCGCACTGTGGCCAGCAGGGCGGGGGTGACGTCGATGCGTCGGTCGTGCTGGGCCTCGGTGAGGGCCTTCAGCAGCGCGGTGTTGTCGGCCATCGCGTGTTCGAGCAGGTATCGGCCGCCGACGCGGTACCAGGCGCGGACCTGGCGGCGGCGCATGTCCGGCGTCACCGCGAGCGTCGGCAGCCCCATCGACTGCTGGAACGCGGCCTGCGTGGCGGGCGTCACCGTCTCTGCGGGCGTCAGGAGTTGGTCGTGGATGTCGGCGACGACGAGGACGGTCGCGGTGGCGAGTGCCACGGCGCAGGTGC
>NZ_JBHWIR010000045.1:0-9451 GCF_042731835.1 Kitasatospora sp. NPDC059817
CTCAAACTCACACACACTCAACAACCCACACCACCCACCCACCCCCCCCCCAACCAAACCCCCCCCCGCCCCGCGCCCCCCCCCCCGCCCCGCCCCCCCCCCCCCCCCCCACCGTTCAGCTATGCGCCAGGCACTGGCAGCGGGTCAGAGCTTCAGCTCTGGCCACCCGCCAGCTTCTCGCGCAGGGCCGCCAGGGCCTCGTCCGAGGCGAGAGCGCCGGAGCCCTCGTCGCTGCTGGACGAGTAGGAGCCACCGGCAGCGGCGGCGACAGCGTCGCCACCCTCGGCAGCGGCCTCGGCGTCGGCCTCACGGCTCTTGATGACCTGGGCCTGGTGCTGCTCGAAGCGGGACTGCGCCTCGGCGTACTGGCGCTCCCACTCCTCACGCTGCTTCTCGAAGCCGGCCAGCCAGTCGTTCGCCTCGGGGTCGAAGCCCTCCGGGTAGATGTAGTTGCCCTGGTCGTCGTACGAGGCAGCCATGCCGTACAGGGTCGGGTCGAACTCGACCTCGGCCGGGTTGGCACCCAGCGCCTCGTTGGCCTGCTTGAGCGACAGGCTGATGCGACGACGCTCGAGGTCGATGTCGATGACCTTGACGAAGATCTCGTCGCCGACCTGGACGACCTGCTCCGGGATCTCCACGTGGCGCTCGGCCAGCTCGGAGATGTGGACCAGACCCTCGATGCCCTCGTCCACGCGGACGAACGCACCGAACGGAACCAGCTTGGTGACCTTACCCGGAACGACCTGGCCGATCTGGTGGGTACGGGCGAACTGCTGCCACGGGTCCTCCTGGGTCGCCTTCAGCGACAGGGAGACGCGCTCGCGGTCCATGTCAACGTCGAGAACCTCGACGGTGACCTCCTGGCCGACCTCGACAACCTCGGACGGGTGGTCGATGTGCTTCCAGGACAGCTCGGAGACGTGCACCAGGCCGTCGACGCCACCCAGGTCCACGAAGGCACCGAAGTTGACGATCGAGGAGACGACGCCGGAGCGCACCTGGCCCTTCTGGAGGGTGGTGAGGAAGGTCTGGCGGACCTCGCTCTGGGTCTGCTCCAGCCAGGCACGGCGGGACAGGACCACGTTGTTGCGGTTCTTGTCCAGCTCGATGATCTTGGCCTCGAGCTCCTTGCCCACGTAGGGCTGGAGGTCGCGGACGCGGCGCATCTCGACGAGCGAGGCCGGCAGGAAGCCACGGAGGCCGATGTCGAGGATGAGACCACCCTTGACAACCTCGATGACGGTACCGGTGACGATGCCGTCCTCTTCCTTGATCTTCTCGATCGTGCCCCAGGCACGCTCGTACTGAGCGCGCTTCTTGGACAGGATGAGACGACCCTCCTTGTCCTCCTTCTGGAGAACCAGGGCCTCGATGTTGTCACCGACGGCGACGACCTCGTGCGGGTCGACGTCGTGCTTGATCGAGAGCTCGCGGGACGGGATGACGCCCTCGGTCTTGTAACCGATGTCGAGGAGGACCTCGTCACGGTCGACCTTCACGATGACGCCCTCGACGATGTCGCCATCGTTGAAGTACTTGATGGTCTCGTCGATGGCGGCGAGGAACGCCTCGGCGTCGCCGATGTCGTTGACCGCGACCTGCGGGGTGGTGCTGAGGGAGGAGTCGGTGGGGCTCGTCATTAGGAAAAGGGCTCCGGTACGGACATGAAAGTCGTAGGTAATGCCACGCGGAGGGCCCGTATCGCTCCCACCGAAAGCCGGACAGCCAAGAACACGGCGCACCGGCATTCCCGCACAGCGAGAAATCCGGCGTCCGTCTTGCGACCGTGGGGTCTTCGACAGATGCGAGCGCGACCTGCTCCGTCTGAGGCGCGCAGGCCCGCAGCGCAACTTGTAGCATACGGGGACGGCCAGGCACGGTCAACGCCAAGAGCGGCAAGACGGTGGAGCCCGGTATGGATCAGGCCATATCCTCCGATTGCGCACCTTGCGGTGGCGCCCGAAGGGGGCCCTTCCCCGGATGCCACCGCCAGGATCGGGTCCTTGACGGGCCCGGTCTCGGCAGCGGCGCTTCCGCACTCCACACCCTACGCGATGGGCATTATCACCGTGGCCACCACCCCCCAGTCCGACCTGCATGATCTTGACGGCGACGGCGACGACGCGGTACGGCGCGCGGCCGGCACCGGGGAGAGCAGCCGGGCCAGCCGGCACTGGTGGGACCGCAACGCCGACGAGTACCAGGACGAGCACGGGGAGTTCCTCGGCGACGACCGCTTCACCTGGTGCCCCGAAGGCCTCGACGAGGCCGACGCCCACCTGCTCGGCGAGGTCGCGGACAAGGACGTGCTGGAGATCGGCGCCGGCGCCGCCCAGTGCTCGCGCTGGCTGGCCGGCCGCGGCGCCCGCCCCGTCGCCCTGGACATCTCCCACCGCCAACTCCAGCACTCCCGCCGGATCGACCTCGGCCGCGGCGCCACCCCCGTCGCCGTCGTCCAGGCCGACGCCGCCGTCCTGCCCTTCGCCGACGCCTCCTTCGACCTCGCCTGCTCCGCCTACGGCGCCGTCCCGTTCAGCGCCGACACCTCCGCCCTGATGCGCGAGGTGCACCGGGTGCTGCGCCCCGGCGGCCGCTGGGTGTTCTCCGTCACCCACCCGATCCGCTGGGCCTTCCCCGACGAGCCCGGCGTCGAGGGCCTCACCGCCGCCTCCTCCTACTTCGACCGCACCCCCTACGTCGAGGAGGACGAGCAGGGGCGCGCCAGCTACGTCGAACACCACCGCACCATCGGCGACCGGGTCCGCGAACTCGTCGGCGCCGGCTTCCGGTTGACCGACCTGGTCGAGCCCGAGTGGCCGGCCGGCCTGGAGCAGGAGTGGGGCGGCTGGTCCCCGCTGCGCGGGCGGCTGATCCCCGGCACCGCGATCTTCGTCGCCGAACGGGGCTGACGCCTTGCCGAACCCCGCCTCGCCGAATGGGGCTGACGCCTTGCCGAACCCCGGCTCGCTGAACCCCGCCTGGCGCGAACTGCCCGTCCGCAGCGCCCTGCCCGCCCTGCACGACGCGCTGGACGGGCCCGGCACCGCCGTCCTCGCCGCCCCGCCCGGCACCGGCAAGACGACCCTGGTGCCGCTCGCGCTCGCCGGGCTGCTCGATCCCGGGCGTCCGACGCTCCGCGTGCTGGTCGCCGAACCGCGCCGGCTCGCCGTCCGGGCCGCCGCCCGGCGGATGGCCTGGCTGCTCGGCGAGGCCGTCGGCGGGCGGGTCGGCTACACCGTGCGCGGAGACCGTCGCGTCGGCCCGGAGACGGTGGTCGAGGTGGTCACCACCGGGGTGCTGCTGCAACGGCTCCAGCGCGACCAGGAGTTGCCCGGGGTGGACGTGGTCGTCCTCGACGAGTGCCACGAACGGCACCTGGACGCCGACACCGCGCTCGCGTTCCTCCTCGACGTCCGGGCGGCACTGCGGCCCGAACTGCGGCTGGTCTGCGCCTCGGCCACCTCCGACACCGCGGCCTGGGCCGAACTCCTCGGCGGCGCGCCGGTGGTGGAGGCGCACGGGGTCTCCCACCCGGTCGAGACGGTGTGGGCGCCGCCGCCGCGCGCCGTCCGGCCCGCCCACGGCACCCGGGTCGACCCGGCGCTGCTCGACCACGTCGCCGCCACCGTCCGGCGGGCCCTCGCCGAACAGGAGGGCGACGTGCTCTGCTTCCTGCCCGGCGTCGGCGAGATCAGCCGTGTCGCCGGACAGCTGTCCACGGTGGCGGCGGACGTCCTGCAACTCCACGGCCGCGCCCCGCAGGCCGTCCAGGACGCCGCCCTCACCCCCTCGGACGGCCGCCGCGTCGTGCTCGCCACCGCCGTCGCCGAGTCCTCGCTCACCGTGCCCGGCGTGCGCGTCGTCGTCGACGCCGGACTCGCCCGCGAACCGCGCACCGACCACGCCCGGGGCCTCGCCGGCCTGGTCACCGTCCGCGCCTCCCTCGCCGCCGCCCGCCAGCGCGCCGGCCGTGCCGGGCGCGAAGCCCCCGGCACCGTCTACCGCTGCTGGAACGAGGCCGAGGACGCCCTCGCCGCCCGCTTCCCCACCCCCGAGATCGCCCTCGCCGACCTCACCACGTTCGCTCTCCAGGCCGCCTGCTGGGGCGACCCGGACGCCACCGGCCTCGCCCTGCCCGACGCCCCGCCCGCCGGGGCGATGGCCGCCGCCCGGCAGACCCTCCAGGCCCTCGGCGCCGTCGACACCGACGGCAGGGCCACCCAGCGCGGCGTCCGCCTCGCCCGCACCGGGCTGCACCCCCGACTGGGGCGCGCACTCGTGGACGGCGCCCCTGCCGTCGGCGCCCGTCGAGCGGCCGAGGTGGTCGCCCTGCTCTCCGAGGAGCCGCCGCGCGCCCTCGGCGACGACCTCGGCGCGGTCTGGCGGACGGTCCGCTCCGCCAGCGACCCGTACGCCGGCCGCTGGCGCGAGGAAGTCCGCCGCCTCCTGCGCGCCGCCGGCTCCGAGGCCGCCACCCAACTGCCCGACACCACCGCCGCCGGCCTCGTCGTCGCCCTCGCCTTCCCCGAACGCATCGCCCGCGCCCGGGTCGACAAGCCCGTCCCCGGCGAGCGCAGCCCGTACCTGATGGCCTCCGGGACGGCGGCCGAACTCGCGCCCGGCACCGCGCTCGGCGCACTGCCGTGGCTCGCCATCGCAGTCGCCGACCGCCCGGCCGGCTCCCCGTCCGCCCGCATCCTGCACGCGGCGGCACTGGACGAGGACACCGCCCGGCTCGCCGGTGCCTCGCTGCTCGAATCCCGCGAGGAAGTCCACTGGGACACCCGCCGCGACGAGGTCGTCTCCCGCCGGGTCGAGTCGCTGGGCGCGATCGAACTCGCCGAGAAGCCGCTCAACCGCCCCGACCGGGCCCTCGTCCGGACGGCCGTCCTCGAAGGCCTGGCCCGCGAGGGCGTTTCCGCTCTACTCACCTGGCCCTCCCCGGGCCTGCGCGAACGCCTCGCCTTCCTCTACTCCGCCATCGGCGCCCCCTGGCCGGACGTCTCGGACGCCGCGCTGCTGGAACGCGCCGAGGAGTGGCTGGAGCCCGAACTCTCCCGCGCCCGTCGCCGCGCCGACCTCGCCCGCATCGACACCACGGCGGCGTTGCAGCGTCTGCTCCCCTGGGCCACCGGAGAGGCGGGCCGCCTGGACGAGCTGGCCCCCGAGCGCATCACCGTGCCGTCCGGCTCGAAGATACGAGTCGACTACAGCACCGAACGCCCTTTCCTCGCCGTCAAGTTGCAAGAACTCTTCGGCTGGACGGCGGCCCCCGCCCTGGCCGCCGGCCGCGTCCCCCTCACCATCCACCTGCTGTCTCCCGCCGGGCGCCCCGCCGCCGTCACCGGCGATCTGGAGAGCTTCTGGCACAACGGCTACCGCGCCGTCCGCGCAGAGTTGAGAGGCCGCTACCCCCGCCACCCCTGGCCCGAGGACCCGTCGACGGCGGAGCCCACCCGCCGCCTCAACCCGCGGAACTGACACTCCTCCTCGGCGGGGGGATTCCCCGCTCGTGCTGCCGTCAGGAGATCGAGAAGCCCATCTGGCTCACCACCGGCGTCATCGGCACGTAGAGCACCTGCGCGTAGCAGGTCGTCGAGTGGGCCGTCGATCCAGCCGGGCAGCCGACCGCCGACCTTCCGGCCACGATCACGCCGCGAGCCTCCATGTCGCCGTTCGCGCCGGACGGATTGGCGAGTGCGGGGCCGCCGCTGTCACCCTTCGCGCCGATCGCCCGTCGGTCACCGCCCTTCGACTCCGCGACGTCCACCGGCTTGATCTTCGTCCCCTCGTCGTTCGTCGTCTCGACATCGACCTTCTTGACCTCCACGTCGCACTTCCACCCCGACTGGGCGCCGCTGAGGCAGACGAGGTCCCCCACGTTGTTGCGTCCGACCCCGTACGTGCGTCGCGACGAACCGCCGCTGTCCGACCAGGCACCGTCGTAGAACCGGCCGGCGCCGTTGCCGTTGATCCCGATCATGCCGACGTCCAAACCGTCGCCGATCGCGTACAGGTCGCCGATGTAGCCGCTGGTGCCGTTGTAGTACCGGCCGCTGCCGCAGTGTGCGGCGGTCAGCAGCACCTTCGTCCCGTCCTTCCAACCGCTGAACGCGGTCGAGCAGAACGAGGCCTTGCCCGTGTTGACTTCGGCGCCCGCGTAGTACGGCGCGCTGTCGGAGTGCCGGCTGCCGGACAGCGCTGCCGGGATGCCCTCGACGGTGGCCGTCACCGGCATCCCGGCGATCTCGGCGGCCGTCCGGGAGTACGCCTGCTCGGTCGTGGCGCCGCCGGTCGGCCGGGGCGCCTTCGTCGGCACGTACGTGATCGCGATGGCGGTGCCGTCCTCCTGCGGGCCGATCGACGTCCATGTCTCGGGCGCCACAGCGGCGGTGAACCGGTCGATCGCGGCACGCATCTCGGCACGGGAGTAGGGGCTTTGGTGGACGTCGACGGTGTAGCCGGGGCCGGCGTTCGCGTCGAGCAGCGCCCGGACCTCGGCCGGGGCCCCGCCCTTCCAGTAGATGTCGGCGTGCTGGTTCGACGCGTCGATCACGGTCCCGGCGTAGCCGTCCGCCGCCCGGTCGCCGGACTCCACCCAGTCCTGCACCGGGTCCGTCATGCGGTGGAGCTTCTGCTGGGCCTGCGGGTCGCGGAGCACCGGCAGGCTGACCGACGGGACCGGCCCGTCCTGCCCGTCCGGCGCGGCATCGGCGGCGACGAGGGCGGAGGCGGTCACGGCGGACAGGGCCAGGGACAGCAGGAGACGGGAGCGGCGCATACGCGGTCCTTCGACGAGGCTGGCGGGCCGACACCCAGCGTAGGGACCGATCCACGTTTCGCCTGGCCAGAAGGCGCGTTCCGGGCTTCGGTGGGCGCACGCGGAAGGCGACGCGCCCCCGTCAGCGGATCACTACTCCGGGAAGTCACCGGCCTGGACGGAGGAGAGGAAAGACGTCCAAGCCGAGGCCGGGAAGACGAGCACCGGCCCGTGCGGGTCCTTGGAGTCACGCACCGGGACCGCGCCGGGAAGGGATCCGAGGGCCACCTCGATGCACTCGCCCCCATCGTCCCCGCTGTAGCTGCTCTTGCGCCAAGAAGCTGTCCCCAGCTCGACGTTCTTCATGCCGATACTCCTCCATCGCATCTGTGATCAGCGCACACGAGTCGCCCACCGACAGTACATCGCCACGCAGGAGGTCGAAGTCGCGTCGAGCCTCAGTGACGATTGACGGCGCATCACTGAAGTGTCCGCGATACAGACTCTCCGAGTACACCCACTCCTTCCCGTCCGGCATCAGCAGCAGGAACAAGGAAGTGGCCGGCATCTTCCTCGCCGGGCGAGCGAATGGTGCTACCTCGATGAAGATGTTCGACTGCTCACTCACGGAGAGAAGGTGTTCCATCTGCCTCCTCATCACGCCCGGTCCACCGACTACGGTACGAATGGCGCTCTCGTCGAGAACCACCAGCAGCATCGGCCCATCGCCGGTCAGGAAGCGCTCCTGCCTGCCCATCCGAGTTGCGACCCTCTCGGCTAGCCGCTCCGGGATGTTGCGCGCGTCCCCAAGGCTCAAGATCGCACGCGCATAGTCCTCACACTGCAGCAGGCCGTTGATCCGGTTGTACTGGATGGCCCGGATCGCTGCGACCTCCTCTTCCAGCTCCACGTACTTCTGGAACCAGTCCGGGTGCTCGATGTCCGCGTGCCAGTCCACCCGCTCCCACAGCCGAACGAGCAAGCCTCCCATCGCCAGTGCATCGTCGGCTCTCGCCACAGTGTCCGCATCCATCGGCCTCTTGCCACCTTCCCACCGGGTGATGACCGTCCGGTGGCAGTGCAGGATTTTGCCCAAGTCTTCCTGCGTGTAGCCGGCCTGCTCCCGTGCGAAACGGAGCGCTTCGCCGAACATCACCGCCGGGCTCGACGTGAGCCCGCTCTCCAGTCGCCGATGTGCCATCGCAATCCCCCTCAGGTGCCGCAGTTCCCCACACGCCGATTTGGTCGCCACCGTAACTCCAGCACCCCGATGATTGACACCTGAGAGCGATCTTTCGCGTGCACAGCGTCACATCGCGCTCCCTTCGCACGCCCCCCCATCCGCCCCCTTGAGGTGCCCCGCCATGCTCAAAATCCGTACCGCTCCCCGCCCCCGCCCGTTCGCGGCCCGCCTGGACTCCCGCACCGAATCCACCCCCATCGCAAGGCAGTTGCTGCGCGCCTACCTCGCCGCGCTCCCCACCGGCGACCGCTACTCCGACACCGCCGAACTCCTCCTCGGCGAACTCTTCGCCAACGCCGTCCAACACACCGCCGACGCCCCCACCGACCGCCTCATCGAAGTCCGCTTCGCCCTCACCGGCGACCACCGCCTGCGCCTCGAAGTCCACGACGCTGGCACCGGCCGACCCTCCCTCCACACCCCCACGCCCGAGGACGAACACGGACGCGGCGTCCTCCTCGTCAACGAACTCGCCGAGAAATGGGGCTGCTGCCCCCGCGCCGGCGGCGTCGGCAAGTTCGTCTGGGCCCTGTGCGCCCCCGCACCCGCCCCCACGCCCGCCACCTTCCTCACTGTCTGAACAAGGTGCCCACCATGCGACTCCCCTTGACCGCCCGGCACCTGTTCGACACCGGTTCCACCCCCGCCGACGCCTACGCCACCCTCGCCCGCCGTACCAACGAACCCCTGCGCTCAGCCCGCGCCGTCTGCACCGCCCTCGGCATCCCCGCCGCCGAAACCCAACGCCGCCTCAACGACTGCTACGACGCCCTCCTCGCCACACCCCGCCCCGGCACCGAGAACGACACCGGCGAACTCCTCGAAGCCCTCGGCGTCTTCGACATCCCCAAAACCCCCGACAACCACGACCTCGCCATCATCAACCTCCTCACCACCGCCATCGACGCCCACGGCAACATCCGCGCCGGCCACCAACACGGCCTCACCCGCTGGTTCACCACCGGCAACCTCACCACCGCCTACCTCTCCCTCACCACCACCCAACCCCACCCCACCACCGGCAACCCCACCCACTACTGGACCACCCTCACCACCGCCGGCGAGCTCCTCACCACCACCCCCACCCCCGACCCCCGCCTCGAACCCGCCCTCACCCACTGCCGCACCCAAGCCCAAGCCCAAGCCCAAGCCACCCACACAACCCACCCATGAACACAGGAAGTCGACCCACCCGACTTCCTGCGCGCCCCGCAGAACCCATCTGCCGCACACCGCCCTGGCTTCGTTCACTTCTAGCAGTAGCGTTTGTCTGCCGGTTTGAGCAGCAGTTGACGATCTTGAGGACCGTGGATGTTCACGAAGCAGCAGCAGTCCACGGGACGGGGGGCCCCCCCCCCGCCGGGGGGGGGGCGCGGGGGGGATTGTTAGCGCACACCCCCCCCCGCGCGGGGGGGGGGGGGCCACACAGCGAGAGGGGCGGTGTG
>NZ_JBHWIR010000045.1:9461-17650 GCF_042731835.1 Kitasatospora sp. NPDC059817
CCCCCCCGGGGGCGGCCGCCCCCCCGTCGAGTCTGTTTTCGCCCCACCCACGAGCCCGTGGTGTGGGTTCTCCCGCAGCTGGCCTTCGAGGCAGTTGCTGCCAACGCGGGTAGCTCAGCTGTTGATGCTGGGTGCGACCTCGCGGGTCATACGGAGGTTGGGCAGCCTTCCTTGCCAGAACTCTCGCTCACCCGTGGCCTTGAATCCGTGGCGCTGGTAGAAGCGGACCGCGCTGTCGTTGTAGTCGGTGGCCCATAGGCATATGGGTGCGGATCCGGCCCAGGTGAGGAACTCGGTCATCATGCGGCCACCGAGCCCCTGGCCCTGGACGTGTTCCAGCAGATACATCGGTCCGAGAGTGACCACCTCGCCGCGGCGCCCGCAGAGAACGCCCACGATCTCGGTTTCAGAACGGAGAACACGGCAGAACAGCAGATCCGGCTCCTGGTTCGCTGTCTCGATGAACTCCCGCCACTGGTTGATGCCTTCCGTGGTAGCCGACGAGCCGCGATGCTCACGGATCCAGTCCTCGTCGATCCCCACCTCCGGGTTGGGGTATGTCTGCAGCCAAGCCCTCAGCAGCAACGGCCCCAGCTGCGCGGAGTCGCCCGGACGAGCAGCTTCGATCACGTAGGTCATGGCAACGATCCTCGTCGATCATCCACCGCTTCAGGCCGCCCAGCCATCCTTGCGACGAACTTCTGATGGATGCCACCGCCGACGACTTCCTGTTCACCGGGGAACCTGCCCGACCGGGACTGAACTGTGCTTACGGACCTTGCCGTACCGCGCCGGGTCGTATCCGGGATCGCCGAGTTCAACCGTGGCGGCCTGCCCGCACCGGCAGCCACGGACGACGGCACCCATTGGACCTACGGAGGCGGCCCGTTCAGAGCCGCATGAGCCCGGCGGCGGTCGGCCGGAATCCGCACTGGCCGTAGAAGGACTCCAGGTGCGGTTCGTAGTCGACGTGCAGCCACTGGGCACCGCGTGCCCTCGCCTCGTCGGCGGCCGCCCTCACCAGCCGGGTCCCGAGCCCCTGCCCGCGCTCATCCGGGTGCACGGTGGTGTCCAGGACGAAGGCGTGCACACCTCCGTCGCCGACGACGTTGACGAATCCGACCAGCCGGTTCCCCCGGCGCGCCGCGATCCAAGCCAGGCTGCGAGCCAGTATCGGCGCGAAGGAGGTCGGCTTGTGATCCGGCCACGACGCGCTGAACAGTTCGTCGAGTTCGGCATCCGTCAGCTCGGGACGCACTACCAACACCCCGTCATCGGCCCACGACGCATCACTGGTCACCATGCAACGCAGCCTGCCATGCATCCACGGCTTCGTTCGCCGCTCCACTCGCCGCCCGGGACCTCGAAGGCGGTGACCCCGTGTGCGTCGTCGTCGACAGCAACGGGCCGGGCTGGACGCAGGAAGTCGGCCCCGCCGACTTCCTGTGCCTGGGCCCTCGCGCCAAGGGCGAGCACCGGCGTCGGCCACTGCATCGCCCACTGCACCGCCCACCGCGTCCGCCCGCCCAATCCTGTGATGTGATCATCCTGTTGACGTGCTATCTACAGGAGCTGACCATGTCCTCACCCCTGCCCAGCGCCGTCCGCCTGACCGTCGGCCGGCACACCTTCGACGGACTGGCCGCCGGGCCCGCCGACGGGGAACTCGTCCTGCTGCTGCACGGGTTCCCCGAGTTCGCCGACTGCTGGAGTGCCGAGCTGACCGCGCTGGCCGCGGCCGGCTACCGCGCGGTGGCGGTGGACCAGCGCGGCTACTCCCCCGACGCCCGCCCCGCGGACATCGCGGACTACTCCGTCGAGCTGCTGGTCGCGGACGCGCTGGGCTTCGCCGACGCCCTGGACGCGCCCCGCTTCCACCTGGTCGCCCACGACTGGGGCGGCCTCGTCGCCTGGGCGCTGGCCTCCACCCACCCTGAGCGGCTGCACAGCCTGACCGTGCTCTCCACCCCGCACCCCGAGGCGCTCTACGAGGCCCTCAACAACGACAGCGACCAGCGCGAACGCTCCCAGTACATCAGGGAGTTCCGCCTGCCTGGGCACGTGGCCGAGCAGGCCATGCTGGCCGACGACGCGGCCAGGCTGCGCGCGATCTACCGGGGCGCGCTGCCGACGGACCAGGCCGAGTCCAACGTCCGACGGCTGACCGAGCCGGGCGTGCTGACGGCCGGGCTCAACTGGTACCGGGCGATCAACGAGGAACTCCGGGTGCCCGCCGGCGAGATCACCGTCCGCACGCTCTTCGTCTGGGGCACCGAGGACCGCGCCCTGGGCCGCGACGCCGCCGACCTGACGGCCAAGCACGTCAGCGCCCCGTACCGGTTCGTCGCACTGGAGGGCGCCACCCACTGGCTGCCGGAGGCCGACGCCGAGCGGATCGTGCCGCTGCTCCTGGAGCACCTCGCGGGCTGATCCGGAGCGGTATTCCCGGCGCGCCGCCCCACCGGCGCGCCGGCTTCGCCGCCCTCAGGCCGCCCTCAGCCCGGTCTCAGCCCGCCCTCGGCGTGTTCCGGGATCGCGCCCAGCTCTCCGCCTGCTCCGGGTCCCACAGGAAGCGGGCGCCGAAATCCTTCTCCTCGCCGGGTCCCGCCTCCGTCAACGCACGCACCAGCGCCGGGCTGTAGACGGCATGGACCCGGAAGTTCACCAGGAACCGACTCTTGATCACGATCCGCACGTAGCGGCGGCTGTTGCCCCGATGACGTCCGGCCACGATGACGCAGTCACCGCCGTCGCCCAGCCCCCCTGCACCAGAAGTCGGCCCCGCCGACTTCCTGCGTTCCCCCCGCCACCGGCCCGGCCTGAGCTGCTCTGCTCCCGCAACCGTTCGGGGTGCGGGCCGTACCTGCCGATCGGCAGGGGCAGCCCGATGAACTTGCGCTGGGCATTCGTGAGTTGCCCACGCGTCACGACCAGTGTGCTGCCGGGTTCCGCCCCCCACGAAGAAGGCGATACCCACGCCTGATCGCGACGCCACACGGATCTAGAGGCGGCAGCTGATCTCCATTCCGTCCTCCACGGGGAACGTGACGCTCTGGTAGCCGTTGCGGGGCTCGCGGACGTAGTCGAGGTAGGGCGCGAGGGCCTCCAGGTCGACGTCGTCGGCGACGACGAGGGTGCCGGGCGCGAGGCGGGGTTCGAGGAGCCGCAGAACGGGCAGGCACAGGTCCTTCCAGCCGTCGAGGAGGACGAAGTCGGCGGAGCCGTCGACTGCGGCGAGGGTGTCGCGGGCGTCTCCTTCGAGGACGGTGATCAGGTCGTCCAGTCCCGTCTCGGCGAACGTCCGGCGGGCGGCCGCGGCCTTGGCGGCGCTCAGTTCCGTACTGATCACCCGGCCCGTCCCGTTGTCGCGCACCGCGGCGGCGAGATGGAGCGTGGAGATGCCGAAGGACGTGCCGAACTCGACGACGGTGGCGGGGCGGGTGGCCCGGATCAGGTTGTAGAGGAGGCGGCCACCCTGGGCCGAGATCGGCATGTACACCTCGGCGTTGGCGTCAGCCTGCTCCTGCGGGCCGAGGGGCGCGGAGCCCTGGGGCCGCGCCGCCCGGATCCGCTTGCTGGTCGCCTCGTCCTGCTCGGCATGCCGGAACATCCGGTCGAGGGCGGTGGCGACGCGGGGGTCTTCGAGGGTGTTGGTGGGTGTCATGGACCTAGACTAGACGCACCGTTGCGTTGCGTCTAGCGATTCTGGCCTACCCTGGCCCCAGGAGGCAGACATGGAACGAGGAAGTACGGCCGCCGCGGCGGCCGCGCCACAACCGGCGGCACGCCACCACGGCAACCGGCACGGCCGCAGCGAACAGGCCCGGCAGGCAGTACTGGAGGCGGCCGACGACCTTCTGGTCGAGAAGGGCTTCACCGGCGTCACCATCGAGGGCATCGCCGCCCGGGCGGGCGTCGCCAAGCAGACCGTCTACCGCTGGTGGAAGACCAAGACCGACATCCTCCTGGACGCCTTCCTCCAGGACGCGGCCGAAGCCCTGACCCCGCCGGACCACGGCGACCTGGCCCCGGACCTGCGCGCCCACCTGCGCCAACTGGCCCTGTTCCTCACCCGGTCCGACGCGGGCGCCGTCTTCAAGGCCCTCATCGGGCACGCCCAGCACGATCCCGCGTTCGCCGCCGCCCTGCGGTCCGGGTACCTCGACGAACAGCGCCGACGCGACCGGCTCCCGCTGGAACGCGCGGTGGAACGCGGCCAGCTCGCCGCCGGACTCGACATGGCGGCGGAGATCGACCAACTCGTGGGACCGCTCTACCACCGCGTCCTGGTGACGGCGGAACCCGTGGACGAGGCTTTCACCGACCGCCTCGTCGAGGCGTTCCTGCACCGCGCGGGCGTAGCGGACTCAGCGGAGTAGCGGAGTAGCCGACGCAGGGGAGACGGTGAGCAGCCGACTCCCGGGCACCGGCGGGACCGCCGAGCAGGTGGCCGCGCTCAGTGCCGAGTGGTTGCGGCGTACTGGTCCGACGACAACGCGAACACCCGCACTCGCCGACCGCCGGCGGGACTGACGGTCTCACGGGCCAGCCGCATCCCCAGTTTGGTCATGATCCGTTCGGAGGCATCGTTGCCCACTTGGGTGATGCTGACGATCCGCTCCAGCCCTCGCTCCTCGAACCCGAACCGCACAGCGGCCGCAGCGGCCTCGGTGGCCAGGCCCCGCCCCCAGTGGGGACGTCCCAGCCGCCAGCCGACCTCGACCGCCGGCAGCACCTCCGGCAGGAAGCCGGGGACCGAAAGGCCGGTGAACCCGGCCAGCTCGCCCGTGGACCGGATCTCCACGGCGAACAGGCCGAAGCCCTGCGCCTCCCACTCGCTCTCCCAGGCCTGGATCCCGCTGCGGGTCTGCTGTTCGTCACGGACGCTGCCGTCACGGATCCACCGCATGACCTCGGGGTCGGCATTGACGGCGGCCATGGGCGCAATGTCCTCCTCGCGCCAGCGACGCAGGATCAGACGCGGAGTCTCAAGCGTGACCATCGAACCATTCTGGATCACCAAGGGGCTCTGCGCCATCCTCCGCTCCCCACGGCTCCGTTACGTGCCGCGCCCGCTGCACGACGGCCCGCGGGAGCGTAGCGGCGGGCCCGGACACCAGCCGTGTCCGGGCCCGCCGAGTACCGCACCCCCGAGTACCGCGCCGCCGTATCAGTGCGCGGCGGCCTCCCAGTTGGCGCCGACGCCCACCGAGACGTCCAGCGGGGCGCGCAGCGGGTAGGCGCCGGCCATCTGCTCGCGGACGATCGCCTCGACCTGCTCGCGCTCGCCCGGGGTCAGCTCCAGCACGATTTCGTCGTGCACCTGGAGCAGCATCCGGGAGGTGAGGCCGGCGGCGCGCAGCGCCTCGTCCACCCGCAGCATGGCGATCTTGACGATGTCGGCAGCCGAGCCCTGGATCGGGGCGTTGAGGGCCATCCGCTCCGCCATCTCGCGGCGCTGGCGGTTGTCGCTGTTGAGGTCCGGCAGGTAGCGGCGGCGGCCGAGCAGCGTCTCGGTGTAGCCGGTGGCGCGGGCCTCGTCGACGACCCGGCGCAGGTAGTCGCGGACGCCGCCGAAGCGCTCGAAGTAGGTGTCCATCAGGCCCTGGGCCTCGCCGGGCTTGATGCCGAGCTGCTGCGAGAGCCCGTACGCGGACAGCCCGTAGGCGAGGCCGTAGGACATCGCCTTGATCTTGCGGCGCATCTCGGCGTCCACCGCGGTGCCCGGGACCTCGAAGACCTGGGAGGCGACGGTGGTGTGCAGGTCCTCGCCGGTGGCGAAGGCCTCCAACAGGGCCTCGTCCTCGGAGAGGTGGGCCATGATGCGCAGTTCGATCTGCGAGTAGTCGGCGGTGAGCAGCGACTCGTAGTCCTCGCCGACGACGAAGGCGCGGCGGATGGCGCGGCCCTCCTCGGTGCGGACGGGGATGTTCTGCAGGTTCGGGTCCTGCGAGGAGAGCCGACCGGTGGCGGCGACCATCTGGTTGAAGGTGGTGTGGATGCGGCCCTTGGGCGAGACCGTCTTGAGCAGGCCCTCGACGGTGGTGCGCAGCTTGGCCTGGTCGCGGTGGCGCAGCAGGATGACCGGCAGTTCGTTGTCGGTCTGGGTGGCGAGCCAGGTGAGCGCGTCGGCGTCGGTGGTGTAGCCGGTCTTGATCTTCTTGGTCTTGGGGAGGGCGAGCTCGCCGAAGAGGATCTCCTGGAGCTGCTTGGGCGAGCCGAGGTTGAACTCGCGCCCGGCGGCGGCGTGCGCCTCCTCGACCACGCGCTGGATCTCGGTGGCGAACTGCGCCTCCAGGCTGGTGAGCCAGGGGCGGTCGGCGGCGATGCCGGTGCGCTCCATCCGGGCCAGCAGGGCGGCGATCGGCAGCTCCATGTCGCGCAGCAGCCCGGTGGCGCCGACCTCGGCAAGGCGGGTGTCGAAGAGCGCGGCGAGGTCGAGGACGGCGCGGGCCTGGAGCATGAGCGCCTGGGCGCCGGCCGCCGGGTCCTCCTCCGGGGCGTCGAAGGCGAGTTGGCCGTCCTCGGTGGCGGGGGCGGGGGTGAGCGAGCGGGCCAGGTACTCCTCGGCGAGCACCTCCAGGGTGAAGGTGCGGCGGCCGGGCTTCTCCAGGTAGGCGGCGAGGGCGGTGTCGGCGACGACGCCCTCGATGGCCCAGCCGCGCTCGGCGAAGGCCCGCATGACCTGCTTGGCGATGTGCAGGGCCTTGGGGGCGGCCGGGTCGGCGAGCCAGGCGGCGAAGGCCCGCTCGTCCTCCTCGGCGAGCTGCGCCGGGTCGAACCAGGCGGCGGATTCCCCTGCGGCCAGGGCGACTTCGGCGACCTCGCCGGTGCCGAGCGCCCACTGGTAGACGGCGGCGAGGGCGACGGGGGCCTTGGTGTCGGCGGCGTGCTCGCGCAGCCAGCCGGCCAGCGTGCCCGGGTCGGTGAGCAGTTCGCCGTCGACCTCGACGCCGGGGGCGAGTTCGGCCGCGGCCTCCTCCTCGCCGGCGGCCGGGTCGATGCCGTGGACGCGGTCGCGGAAGTTGGCGTTGCGGAACTCCAGCGACTCCATCAGCGTGCCGACGGCGGCCTTGTCGAACGGCGCGCGGGCCAGGTCGCCGACGCCGAGCGGGAGTTCGACGTCGCGGACGAGCTCGGTGAGGACGCGGTTGCGCTTGACCGAGTCGAGGTGTTCGCGCAGCTTCTCGCCGATCTTGCCCTTCACCTCGTCGGCGCGGGAGACGAGTTCGTCGAAGGAGCCGAACTGGTTGACCCACTTGGCGGCGGTCTTCTCGCCGACGCCGGGGATGCCGGGCAGGTTGTCGGACGGGTCGCCGCGCAGGGCGGCGAGGTCCGGGTACTGACGCGGGGTGACGCCGTACTTCTCGGCGACCTTCTCCGGGGTGTAGCGGGTGAGCTCGGAGACGCCCTTGGTCGGGTAGAGGACGGTGATGTGGTCGGTGACCAGCTGGAGGGAGTCGCGGTCGCCGGTGACGATGTCGACGTCGTAGCCGGCCGCCTCGGCGGCGGTGGCCAGGGTGGCGATGATGTCGTCGGCCTCGAAGCCCTCGGCCGTCAGCCGGGGGACGTTCATCGCGTCGAGCAGTTCGCCGATCAGGGGGACCTGGCTGCGGAACTCGTCCGGCGTCTTGGCGCGGTTGGCCTTGTAGTCGGGGAACTCGACGGAGCGGAAGGTCTGCCGGGAGAGGTCGAAGGCGACGGCGAGGTGGGTGGGCTGCTCGTCCCGGACGGTGTTGGCGAGCATCGAGGCGAAGCCGTAGACCGCGTTGGTGGGCTGGCCGGTGGAGGTGTTGAAGTTCTCCACGGGCAGGGCGTAGAAGGCCCGGTAGGCCATCGAGTGCCCGTCGAGCAGCATCAGCCGGGGCCGTGGGCCGGCCCCGCCGCCACCCGTCGCGCCCTTGTCCGTACTCTGCGTAGCCACGTCAACGTCCCGTTCCTGCCGATTCCACTACCGGCCACCGATCCTATGGCCCGGCACCGACAAAAGGGGCGCCGTGCCGATCGAACGCCGTGCCGGTCGAGCGCCGTGCCGGTCGGTCGCGGGGCGCGGGCAGCGGGGGCCGCGGCGCCCGGGGCGCGCGGGGGGCCCGGTGTCGCGCCCCCGCCCCGGGCCCGGGGCCGTCCCCCGAGGAGGTCGGGGGGGCGGTCGCAAGCTGCGAGATGTCGGTCCCCGGAGGGCCGGAGGG
>NZ_JBHWIR010000045.1:17660-32116 GCF_042731835.1 Kitasatospora sp. NPDC059817
GGCGTCCCCGGGGACCGGCCGTCCCACCTCTCGGTCCAGTCGCGGCCGGGGTCGCGGTGCCCGGAGGTGCGGCCGCGGCCCCCCCCCCCCGGCCCCGGACACGGCCGCTACCGCCGAGTAGGACGGTCGTACGATCACAGGCAGCACGATGACGATCCCCGAGCGGCAGGAGTTCCCCATGACCGACGCGGCCCCCGACGCGGCCCCCGACGCGGCCCCCGTCCTGAAGGTCCCGCAGGACGTGCTGGACCACTTCGCCAAGCTCGGCGTCGACCCGCAGACCTTCTCCGGCGGCGCCCTCGGCGAGAAGCTCGGCATCCGGATCGTCGAGGCCTCCGGCGACCGGGTGGTCGGCACCATGCCGGTGGAGGGCAACCAGCAGCCGTACGGGCTGCTGCACGGCGGCGCGTCGGCGGCGCTGGCCGAGACGCTGGGCTCGATCGGCGCGATGCTGCACGCGGGCCCCGGCCGGTACGCGGTCGGGGTGGACCTCAACGCCACCCACCACCGCTCGGCCACCTCCGGGCTGGTCACCGGGGTGGCGACGGCGGTGTTCAAGGGCCGCACCGCCGCCACGTACGAGATCGCGATCACCGACGACACCGGCAAGCGGGTCACCAGTTGCCGGCTGACCTGCATGCTGCGCGACCTCTGACCCCGCGCCGGGACTCTTCCCGGTGCCGACGGATCATCAAATCCCTTGGCCGCCCCCTTGTTTGACCTTCCGCCACCCTGGGCAGGCGTTGGTCTGGACAAGGGGGCGGCGGCATGTCCGGGCGCGGCCGACGCGGCAGCATGCCCGGAATCCGCGCAGGTGACTCTGCGTAACAGGCAGAAAATCCGAGCAATGGCCCGCTCCGAGGCCCGCAGGCAGCCCGGGGCTCCTTCGCCATGCCCTCGCTGTCCGAAATACGAACGATCATGACCGGAACAAGTGAATCGGACATGAGTGTCCGACTATCGGCCAGGCCAGCTGCAACCCCCATTTCTGGCCCTTACATTGCCCCAACAGCCCCTAAACGCCCTACATCGGCGGATCGGTCGCGCCAAAACGACCACATGCTGAGACAACTGCTCTGTGTGCTCATAACAAGAGAATCACAGCCTCGCCACACCACTGCCCGAGTCGCCCAGAGGCATCTAGAGTCACGGCCAGTCACCGCGCCAACGGATTGGGCCCGGCCCTCCGCGCATCCCGGCTCCCGCCAACTCAGGCGCGGCGCCTCCCGAACCGAAGGGGACCCTCGTGCGTCACCGTTCCGCAATTGTCGTGAGCATTGCCGTGATCGGCGCCCTGAGCCTCAGCGCGTGCGGCTCCCGCGACGACAAGAAGTCCGCCGACGGAGGCAGCGGCAACAGCGGCTCCACCACCACCGTCACCATCGGCATCGACGCCCCGCTCACCGGCGACCTCTCCGCCATCGGCATCGGCATCCGCAACTCCGTCGACCTCGCGGTCAAGAAGGCCAACGAACAGAACGAGGTCCCCGGCGTCAAGTTCCAGGTCAAGGCCCTGGACGACACCGCCAAGCCCGGCCCCGGCCAGCAGAACGCCACCCAGCTCGTCGCCGACAACAGCGTCCTTGGCGTCGTCGGCCCGCTCAACTCCAGCGTCGCCCAGTCGATGCAGCAGATCTTCAACGACGCCAACCTCGTCGAGATCTCCCCCGCCAACACCGGCGTCGCCCTCAGCCAGGGCGAGAAGTGGGTCACCGGCGAGAAGAAGCGCCCCTTCAAGACCTACTTCCGCACCGCCACCACCGACGCCGTCCAGGGCCCCTTCGCCGCACAGTTCCTCGCCAAGGACGCCAAGAAGTCCAAGGTCTTCCTCATCGACGACCAGAAGACCTACGGCGCCGGCCTCGCCGCCACCTTCAAGGCCGAATTCACCAAGCAGGGCGGCAACATCGTCGGCGAGGAGCACGTCAACCCCGACGACCGCGACTTCTCCGCCATCGTCACCAAGGTCAAGACCTCCGGCGCCGAAGCCGTCTACTACGGCGGCGAGTACCCCGCCGCCGGCCCGCTCTCCCTCCAGCTCAAGGACGCCGGCGTCAACATCCCGCTGATGGGCGGCGACGGCATGCAGAGCGCCGACTTCATCAAGCTCAACCCCAAGAGCGCCGGCGACTACGCCACCGCCGTCGGCGGCGCCGTCGAACAACTCCCCACCGCCGCCAAGTTCATCGCCGACTACAAGGCCGCCGGCTACAAGGACCCCTACGAGACCTACGGCGGCTACTCCTACGACAGCGGCTGGGCCATCATCCAGGCCGTCAAGGCCGTCGCCGCCGCCAACAACGGCAAGCTGCCCGCCAACCCGCGCGCCGCCGTCGTCGACGCCGTCCAGAAGGTCTCCTTCGACGGCGTCACCGGCAAGGTCTCCTTCGACGAGTTCGGCGACACCACCAACAAGCAACTCACCGTCTACACCGTCAAGGACGGCAAGTGGACCGTGGAGAAGACCGGCACCTTCAGCGGCTGAACCTCCAACGGCTGAACCTCAGCGGCCGAGCCCTCGACGACTGAACCTTCAGCGTCTGAACCTCAACGGCTGAGCCGGCCCGCACCACCATCCAGCAGCACAGCGCGCGGGGGCGCCACGAGTGCCCCCGCGCGCCCCCACATCCACCACCCACACGGACACCCCGAACGCACTACGGAGGCCCAGCGGTGCACGACCTACCGCAGCAGCTGGCCAACGGCCTGATCCTCGGCGCCCTCTACGGACTCGTCGCGATCGGCTACACGATGGTCTACGGCATCGTCCAGCTCATCAACTTCGCCCACGGCGAGATCGTCATGGTCGGCGGCTTCGGCGCCCTGACCGCCTACCTCGCCCTCCCCGGCGGCACCACCCTGTGGCTGGCCCTGCCGCTCATGCTGATCGCCGGCATCCTGGTCTCCACCCTCACCGCCGTCGCCGCCGAGCGCTTCGCCTACCGGCCCCTGCGCAACGCCCCCCGACTCGCCCCCCTCATCACCGCGATCGGGCTGTCCATCTTCCTCCAGCAACTCGTCTTCTCCTTCTACCCCGACGCCAAGAAGGCCCGGGTCTTCCCCAAGATCCCCGGCGACCCCTTCAGCCTCGGCTCCGTCACCATCCAGCGCAGCGACCTCTTCCTGCTCATCGCCGCCCCGCTGTGCATGCTCGCCCTCGGCTGGTTCGTCACCCGCACCCGCTCCGGCCGCGCCATGCAGGCCACCAGCCAGGACCCCGACACCGCCAAGCTCATGGGCATCGACACCGACCGCATCATCGTCATGGCCTTCGCCATCGGCGCCGCGTTCGCCGCCGTCGCCGCCGTCGCCTACGGACTGCGCAGCGGCCAGGTCGACTTCCGCATGGGCTTCATCCTCGGCCTCAAGGCCTTCACCGCCGCCGTCCTCGGCGGCATCGGCAACATCTACGGAGCCATGCTCGGCGGCATCGCCCTCGGCCTCGCCGAAAGCCTCGCCACCGGCTACATCCAGCACCTGCCCGGCATGCACCTCTTCGGAGGCGGCGCCTGGAAGGACGTCTGGGCCTTCGTACTCCTCATCCTCGTGCTCCTCGTCCGGCCCCAGGGCCTGCTCGGCGAGCGCGTCGCGGACAGGGCGTGACCACCATGACCACCACCACCGAAACCACCCCGGTCATCCCCCTGCCGGCCCGCGCCGCCACCGCCCTCACCGGCCTCGGCGCCCTCACCACCGCCGCCTCCGCCGCCCTCCCCTGGACCTGGACCTCCGACTTCCCCGGCGACCTCACCTACACCGGCTCCCCCGCCGGCCTCCAATGGCTCGCCCTCGCCGCCGGACTCCTCACCCTCCTCCTGCTCCTCGCCACCCACGGCACCCCCGGCCTGCGCTGGGCCGCCCCCAGCCGCAGCCACAACGCCGTCCTCTACGCCGCCACCGGCGCCCTCGCCGTCAGCGTCTTCTCCGTCGCCGCCATCGCCACCGAACTCGGCGGCCTCGCCAACCTCGAAGCCGGCGGCTGGATCCTCGCCGCCGGCGGCCTCCTCACCGTCATCGGCGCCCTCGGCCTGCCCCTCGACCGCCGCACCCGCGTCCCGCTGCGCATCCTCGACAGGCGCCTCTTCCTGCTCGTCCCGGTCGCCCCCGCCGGCTGGTTCGCCGCCCACGCCATCCCCGGCGACCAGCCCGTCGCCCCCGTGATGACCGCCCTCGCGGGCGCCCTCGCCATCGCCGCCGGCGTCGTCCTGCTCCTCCAGCTCGGCCACCTCGCCCACACCTGGCTGCGCCTGGGCACCGTCGACCGGCCGCTGCCCGCGCCGCGCCAACTCCCCTCCTGGGCCGAAGTCCTGACCATCGTCCTGGCCTTCGGCCTCGGACTGTTCACGATCACCTTCGGCATCGACACCGAGTACGGCGAACTCTTCATCGGCTACCTGCTGCTCGCCGCCCTCGTCGTCCCCGCCCTCACCCGGTCCGGCCTGCTCGCCCGGCTGCGCGCCCTGACCGTCAAGCACCGCCCCGTCACCACCGGCGCCGCCTTCGCCGCCGCCGCCAGCTTCCCCTTCACCCAGACCAGCGACCAGTACACCTCCGTCGCCACCAACATCCTGATCTTCGCCACCGTCGCACTCGGCCTCAACATCGTCGTCGGCCTCGCCGGCCTGCTCGACCTCGGCTACGTCGCCTTCCTCGGCGTCGGCGCCTACGCCGCCGCCCTGGTCTCCGGCTCCCCCGCCTCCCCCATCCACGTCCAGTTCCCGTTCTGGGCCGCGATGCTCACCGGCGCCGCCGTCTCCATGGTCTTCGGCGTCCTCATCGGCGCCCCCACGCTGCGCCTGCGCGGCGACTACCTCGCCATCGTCACCCTCGGCTTCGGCGAGATCTTCCGCATCACCATGCTCAACCTCAACGGCACCACCGGCCCCAAGGTCACCAACGGCTCCAACGGCATCCCCCGGATCCCCGACCTGGAGATCCTCGGCTTCGACCTCGGCAAGCCGCACACCGTCGCCGGCATCGAACTCGGCCGCTTCTCCAACTACTACCTGCTGATGCTCCTCGTCACCGCCCTGGTCGTGCTCGTCTTCGCCCGGGTCGGCAACTCCCGCATCGGCCGCGCCTGGGTCGCCATCCGCGAGGACGAGACCGCCGCCGAAGCCATGGGCATCAACGGCTTCCGCCTCAAACTCCTCGCCTTCGCCCTCGGCGCCTGCCTCGCCGGCCTCGCCGGCACCGTCCAGGCCCACGTCAGCTACACCGTCACCCCCGACCAGTACACCTTCGCCGAGGCCCTCCCGCCCAACTCCGCGTTCCTGCTCGCCGCCGTCATCCTCGGCGGCATGGGCACCATCAGCGGGCCCCTCGCCGGCGCCACCCTCCTCTTCCTCATCCCCAAGAAGCTCGAATTCCTCTCCGACTACCAGCTGCTCGCCTTCGGCGCCGCCCTGATCATCCTGATGCGCGTCCGCCCCGAAGGCCTCATCCCCAACCGGCGCCGCCAACTGGAGTTCCACGAGGCCGCCATCCCGGCCCAGCCCGCCGGCGACGGCGCCGCACTCACCAAGGCAGGGGCGTGACCACCCAGATGACCACCACCGCCACACCCCTGCTCGAAGTCACCGGCGTCACCATGCGCTTCGGCGGCCTCACCGCCGTCAACGACGTCAGCCTCACCGTCGGCGAAGGCGAGATCATCGGTCTCATCGGCCCCAACGGCGCCGGCAAGACCACCTTCTTCAACTGCCTCACCGGCCTCTACGTCCCCACCGAGGGCGCCGTCCGCTACCGCGGCACCCTCCTGCCGCCCAAGCCCCACCTCGTCACCCAGGCCGGCGTCGCCCGCACCTTCCAGAACATCCGGCTCTTCGCCAACATGACCGTCCTGGAGAACGTCCTCGTCGGCCGCCACACCCGCACCAAGGAAGGCATCTTCTCCGCCATCCTCCGCGGCCCCGGCTACCACCGCGCCGAAAACGAGAGCCGCGAGAAGGCCATGGAACTCCTCGCCTTCACCGGCCTCGCCGACAAGGCCGACCACCTCGCCCGCAACCTCCCCTACGGCGAACAGCGCAAGCTGGAGATCGCCCGCGCCCTCGCCTCCGACCCCGGCCTCCTCCTGCTCGACGAACCCACCGCCGGCATGAACCCCCAGGAGACCCGCGCCGCCGAGGAACTCGTCTTCGCCATCCGCGACCAGGGCGTCTCGATCCTCGTCATCGAGCACGACATGCGCTTCATCTTCAACCTCTGCGACCGCACCGCCGTCCTCGTCCAGGGCCAGAAGATCGTCGAAGGCGACCGCGAAACCGTCCAGAACGACGAACGCGTCATCACCGCCTACCTCGGCGCCCCGCTCGAAGGCACCACCCCCGCAGTCGCGGAGACCGTTACGGAGACCGACCAGTGACCGCACTCCTCGAGGTCGAGGACCTCCGCGTCGCCTACGGCAAGATCGAAGCCGTCAAGGGCATCAGCTTCACCGTCAACCAGGGCGAGGTCACCACCCTCATCGGCACCAACGGCGCCGGCAAGACCACCACCCTGCGCACCCTCTCCGGGCTCCTCAAACCCACCGCCGGACGCATCGCCTTCGACGGCCAGGACCTCAGCACCGTCCCCGCCCACAAGATCGTCGCCCTCGGCCTCGCCCACTCCCCCGAAGGCCGGCACATCTTCCCCCGCATGACCATCGAGGAGAACCTCCTCCTCGGCGCCTTCCTGCGCACCGACACCGCCGGCATCACCGCCGACGTCGACCGCGCCTACGACCTCTTCCCCATCCTCGGCGAACGCCGCCGCCAGGCCGCCGGCACCCTCTCCGGCGGCGAACAGCAGATGCTCGCCATGGGACGGGCCCTGATGTCCCAGCCCAAACTGCTCATGCTCGACGAGCCGTCCATGGGCCTGTCACCGCTGATGATGCAGAAGATCATGGCGACCATCATCGAACTCAAGGCCTCCGGCACGACCATCCTGCTCGTCGAACAGAACGCCCAGGCCGCCCTCTCCCTCTCCGACCGCGGCTACGTCATGGAAACCGGCCGCATCGTCCTCTCCGGGACGGGCGCCGACCTCCTGCACGACGAATCCGTCCGCAAGGCCTACCTCGGCGAGGACTGACGCCTCCACGTATCCACGCCTCCACGCCTCCACGCATCCACGCACGAAGGGCCCGGCAGATGAGATCTGCCGGGCCCTCCTCGCATCCGTCTACTCGGACGCGTCCTCGTCCGCCTTCTTGCGGTCCTGGGCCGCGCCCTCCTCGATGACCGCCTCTGCCACCGCGGCCATCGTCATCCGACGGTCCATCGACGTCTTCTGGATCCACCGGAACGCCGCCGGCTCGTTCAGCCCGAACTTCGTCTGCAGCACGCCCTTCGCCCGGTCCACCAGCTTCCGGGTCTCCAGCCGCTGGGTGAGATCCGCGATCTCCTCCTCCAGCGTGCGCATCTCGGTGTACCGCGACACCGCCATCTCGATCGCCGGCACCAGATCCGCCTTGCTGAACGGCTTCACGATGTACGCCATCGCCCCGGCGTCCCGCGCCCGGTCCACCAGCTCCCGCTGCGAGAACGCCGTCAGCATCAGAACCGGCGCCAGGTGCTTCTCGTGGATCTGCTCGGCGGCGGAGAGCCCGTCCAGCACCGGCATCTTCACATCGAAGATCGCGAGGTCCGGCCGAAGCTCCTCCACCAGCTTCACCGCCGTAGCCCCGTCCCCGGCCTCACCGACGACGGTGTACCCCTCCTCTTCGAGCATCTCCTTGAGGTCAAGGCGGATCAGCGCCTCATCCTCGGCGATCACAATCCGAGTGATCTGGGGCGAATCGGTCTCAAGCGGCTGTGCCTGCTCGTCGGCGGTGCTCACGGGGCTCCTAGTTCCGGCGGGGTACTGCATGCACGAGGGTACCTAGCTGCGCCCAACAGCGCTCACAGGGTATCCTTCACGGGCGCGAACTTGCCGGGTTGGTGGAAGGGCAGACACGATCGCCTCAAAAGCGATTGCTCGAAAGGGCGTGTGGGTTCGAATCCCACACTCGGCACCATAATTTTTCTCGTATTCCCAGGCTTAGGGAAATTCACCTCATCTAGTGGATCACATCCAAAGGGTCCACGGTCCGGCCTGTCGAGTTCCAATCTGACGCACATGACGTCTCTCTCTGTGCGCGAACAAGCCGTACACCTCCTCCGTCGAGGTGTACGCAATGCCGATGTCGCCCGACGACTCCGGGTCTCTCCTGGCACGGTCTCCTGGTGGAAGCATCAAGACCTCGCCAAACGCCATCAGCTCCCCGGCCGCAAGCGTTCCGCGTGCATGCACTGCTACGGCGACGACCTGGACCGCGGCGCCTACTCCTACCTACTCGGCCTCTACCTCGGCGACGGCCACATCCTGCTCCCCAACGAGTACCGCAGGACGCAGAGCCTTCAGATCACCTGTGACGATCACTGGCCGGGAATCACCGACTCCGTCGAAAACGCCATGCGCCTGGTCTTTCCCAGGAACAAGCCCTGCAGAGTCCGACGGACCGGCTGTCACGACGTCAAGCTCTACTCGAATCACCTGACCTGCCACTTCCCCCAACACGGTCCCGGCAAGAAGCACGAACGCACCATAGCCCTGGAACCCTGGCAGCAGGAGATCGTCGACGCCCATCCGTGGGAGTTCCTGCGCGGCCTGATCCACTCCGACGGCTGCCGCATCACCAACTGGACGACGCGAACGGTCGGCGGCGTCAAGAAGCGCTACGAGTACCCGCGTTACTTCTTCACCAACACCTCGACCGACATCATCGGCCTGTTCACCGCCACCCTCGACGCCGTCGGCGTCCAGTGGAAGGCCGCGGCCCGGACGACCGGTGCCACCAACATCTCCGTCGCCCGCAAGGACTCCGTCGCCCTCATGGACGCCCACATCGGCCCCAAGTACTGACAGTGGCGGGGGGGGGGGGGGGGGCGGGGGGGGGGGCGGCGCGCCCCGGGGCGGGGGGGGGGGGGGGGGGGGCCGCGGGCCGCGGGCGCCCGCGCGGGCGGGGGCGCGCCCGCGCCGGTCAGTTGTCCAGGGTCCCGACGTGGTGGACGCGGACGAGGTTGGTGGAGCCGGCGAGGCCGGGCGGGGAGCCAGCGGTGATGACGACGATGTCGCCCTTCTGGCAGCGGCCGAGCGACAGGAGGGCCGCGTCGACCTGTTCGACCATCTGGTCGGTGGTGGGGGCGAAGGGGCCGAGGAAGGTCTCGACGCCCCAGGTGAGGGCGAGTTGGCTGCGGACGGCGGGTTCGTAGGTGAAGGCGAGGACGGGGATGGGTGAGCGGTAGCGGGTCAGCCGGCGCGCGGTGTCGCCGGACTGGGTGAAGGCGATGAGGTATTTGGCGTCCAGGAAGTCGCCGATCTCGGCGGCCGCGCGGGCGACGGCGCCGCCCTGGGTGCGCGGCTTGTTGCCGGTGGTCAGGGGCGGCAGTCCGGCGGCGAGGATGTCGGTTTCGGCGGCCTCGATGATGCGGCTCATGGTCTTGACGGTCTCGACGGGGTACTTGCCGACGGAGGTCTCGCCGGAGAGCATCACGGCGTCGGTCCCGTCGAGGACGGCGTTGGCGACGTCGGAGGCCTCGGCCCGGGTGGGCCGGGAGGCGTTGATCATCGAGTCGAGCATCTGGGTGGCGACGATGACCGGCTTGGCGTTGCGCTTGGCGAGCTTGACGGCGCGCTTCTGGACGAGCGGGACCTGTTCGAGGGGCATCTCCACGCCCAGGTCGCCGCGGGCCACCATGATGCCGTCGAAGGCGTCGACGATGGATTCCAGGTTGTCGACCGCCTGCGGCTTCTCGATCTTGGCGATGACGGGGACGAGGCGCCCCTCCTCGGCCATGATCCGGTGGACGTCCTCGATGTCGCGGCCGCTGCGGACGAAGGAGAGCGCGATCAGGTCGGCGCCGGTGCGCAGGCCCCACCGCAGGTCGGCGACGTCCTTGTCGCTGAGTGCGGGGACGGAGACGGCGACGCCGGGGAGGTTGAGGCCCTTGTGGTCGGAGACGAGGCCGCCTTCGATGACGAGGCAGCGCACGCGCGGCCCGTCGACCTCGACGACCTCCAGGGTGACCCGGCCGTCGTCGACGAGGATGCGTTCGCCGCGGGTGACGTCCGCGGCGAGGCCGGGGTAGGTGGTGCCGCAGATGTCCTTGTCTCCGACGACGCCGTTGTCGGTGGAGATGGTGAACTCGTCGCCGCGTTCGAGAAGTACGGGGCCGTGGGCGAAGGTGTCGAGCCGGATCTTCGGGCCTTGAAGGTCGACGAGGATGCCGACGCTGCGGCCGCTCTCGTCGGCGGCCTTGCGGACGCGGCGGTAGCGTTCCTCGTGCTCGTCGTGGGATCCGTGGCTGAGGTTGAAGCGGGCGATGTCCATTCCGGCGTCGACCAGGGATTTGATCTGGTCGTACGAGTCGGTGGCTGGCCCGAGGGTGCAGACGATTTTTGCTCGGCGCATACTGCTGAGGGTAGGCATTACCGGCGCGTAACCACGACGCGGGTCCGGACGGCGGGATGACCTTTGCCGTAAGGCGAGTTGAACAATCTGACACATCCTCGGACCGGTGTGCGAGCACCTGCCCGGGTGCCGCCGCCGTCCGGCCTTCCGATGCGAACCCGTGAAGGGGTGTTCACCCTTGGTTCACCGCCGGTTCGGCCGCCGCTCCCCGCCCGGCGGGACGCTCGTCACCCCCGGGTGACCACCCGGACGACGTAGCGGACGAGGGGGAGGCGTTCGGCATGAGACGCACTCTGGGGGTGTTGGCGGCGTTGGCCCTGCTGGGCGGGGTGACGTACGCACTGATCCCGCAGGACGACCCGGGCGGCGACATCGTCACCGTCTCCGGCCTGATCGGTTCGGAGAAGCGCGACTTCTTCCAGGATCCGCAGGTCGTCGCCGAGTTGGCCAAGCAGGGCATGAAGGTGAACGCGGAGAGCATCGGCTCCTGGCTGATGGACGGCGACGCGAAGGACTTCGCGTTCCCGGCCAGTCAGCCGCCGGCCGACAAGCTGCGCGTGGACTGGAACATCAAGGAGGTCCCGGTCCAGCCGTTCTACTCGCCGCTGGTGATCCTCGCGCACCGCCCGGTGGCGGATGTCCTGATGGGCAACGGCCTGGCCACCCTGGACCATTCCACCGGGCTGTGGACGTTCCGGATGGACGCCTACCTGGCCGCGCTGAAGGCCGGCCGCACCTGGCCCGACCTCGCGGGCGCGACCGAGCACGCGGAGTTGAAGGGCCCGGTGTTCCTCACCACCACCGACCCGGAGACGTCCTCCTCGGGGGCGCTGCACATCGCCCTGCTGTCGTACCTGTTGAACAACCGCCAGGTGGTCTACGACCAGCCCGGGATCGACGCCACCAAGGACGTGCTGCGCACGGCGACGGCGATCCAGGGCGGCCAGAAGAGCAGCAGCGACGAGCCGTTCAAGGCCTTCCTGGCCGGGGTCGGCAATCCGCTGGTGCTCGCGTACGAGTCGCAGGCCGCCGCGATGGCGCTGAAGGGCGAGTCGACCGGCGACATGGTGGTGCTGTACCCGGACACCACCATCTACACCGACCACACCATCGTCGGCCGCACGCCGAACGGCCGGCGGCTGGCCGCCCAGCTGCACGACAACGCCGAACTGCGCCGCCTGGAGGCGAAGTTCGGCTTCCGTCCGCAGGACGACCCGGATGCCTTCGCCGCGCTGGTGAAGGGCAAGACCCCGGTCCTGGCGCCCAATCTCGCGGCGGCGAAGGTCAACCAGCCGCAGATTCCCGTGCCCGACATCCTGACCAGGCTGATCAAGGCCGCCAAGGGGAAGGCTCAGTGAACTCCCGGATGAAGAAGCACAGTTGGACGGTCGCCGCGCTGGCGACCCTGCTGGCGGCCGCCGCCTGCACCTCCACCCCGCCGGGCCCGAAGCCGTCCGACCCGCCGGCCACGACGGCGCAGCCGGGGGTGCTGCGGGTGCTGGCCGGCAGCGAGCTGCAGGACCTGGCGCCGATCCTGGAGGACGCCAGGAAGGCGACCGGGGTGACGGTGCAGTTCTCCTGGACGGGCTCGCTGGACGGCGCGGACGCGGTGTCCTCGGGCCGGGCGGACGGCAAGTACGACGCGGTGTGGTTCCCGTCCAACCAGTACCTGCGGCTGGACGACGCGGGGAAGTCGAAGGTGCTGTCGGAGACGCCGGTGATGGTGTCGCCGGTGGCGGTGGGGGTGCGCTCCTCGGTTCTCAACGAGCTCGGCTGGGGGGACGGTTCGAAGGTCTCCTGGGCGCAGATCGGGGATACGGCGTCGGCCGGGAAGCTGGCGTACGGGATGGCGGACCCGTCCCGGTCGAACTCGGGCTTCTCGACGCTGGTGGCGGTGGCGTCGGCGTTCTCGGGTGCGGGGGCGGCGCTGACCGAGGGGGACGTGCAGAAGGCGGCGCCGCAGTTGAAGCAGTTCTTCACCGGCCAGAAGCTGACGTCGGGTTCCTCGGGCTGGCTGGCGCAGGCGTACACCCGGGCGGAGCCGGGCAAGGTCGGGGCGCTGGTGAACTACGAGTCGGTGCTGCTGTCGATGAACAAGTCGCTGGCGGCGGACCAGCAGTTGACGGTGATCCGCCCGGTGGACGGGGTGGTGTCGGCGGACTATCCGCTGTCGTTGCTGTCCTCGTCCGCGCAGCGGGAGCGGGACTCCTTCCAGCGGTTGACGGCGTACCTGTTGAAGGAGGACGTGCAGAAACGGATCTCCGAGGTGACGTTGCGCCGCCCGGTGGCGCCGGGGGTGTCGCCGGCGGCCGGGCTGCCGGCGGACCGGCGGCGGGAGCTGCCGTTCCCGGGGAGCCGGGCGGTGGCGGACGGGCTGCTGGCCTCGTACCAGAACGAGCTGCGGCGGCCGTCGCGGACGGTGTACGTGCTGGACACCTCGGGGTCGATGGAGGGTTCGCGGATCTCGGCGCTGAAGTCGGCGCTGGGCCGGTTGACGGGGGCGGACGACACCCGGGCGGTGCGCCGGTTCCGGGACCGCGAGGAGGTGACGCTGATCTCCTTCGCGTCGAAGGTGAAGTGGGCGAGGACGCACGCGGTGCCGGCCTCGGGGAGCAAGCCGGGCCCGGAGGCGGAGCTGGCGTCGATCAACGCGGACGTGCAGTCGCTGGCGGCGTCGGGGGGTACGGCGCTGTACGACTCGCTGGAGGAGGCGTACCGGGTGATCGACCGGCAGCAGTCGGCGGCGGGGGACGACCGGTTCACGTCGATCGTGCTGATGACCGACGGGGAGAGCAACGAGGGGGCTTCGGACGGGGACTTCAAGCGGTTCCACGACGGGCTGCCGTCCGGGCAGAAGTCGATCCCGGTGTTCCCGATCAAGTTCGGGGAGGCGGCGGTGGGCCAGTTGCAGGGGATCGCGGACGTGAGCGGCGGCAAGCTGTTCGACGGGTCGGGTTCGCTGGACGGGGTGTTCGAGGAGATTCGTGGCTACCAGTGACGGGGCCGGCCGGCGGGTGCTGCGGTACCTGGAGTCGGCCCGGAACCTGGTCGGCTGCGGGGGCGGCGCGGTGGGGCTGGGGCTGCACTTCGCCGGGCTGGGCGGGGCGTGGTGGCCGGCAGTGGTGGCGGGGCTGTACGGGGCGGGCGCGCTGCTGACGCCGGGCCCGCGGACGGAGCCGCCCGTCGTCCTGCCCGTGGAGCCGCCCGTCGATCCGCTGGCGCCTCCGCTGCCGTCGACGCCCAGGCCGGAACCGACGCCCAGGCCGGAACCGGAGCCCGCACCGGAACCCGCACCGCGGCCCGATCCCGAGCTCGCGGCGCTGTCCGACTACCTGGCCACGGTGCCGCTGCCGGATTCGGCGGGGGTGGCGGGCCTGCTGGCGGCGCTGCGCTCGGCGGGGCCGGGGCCGGTGCCGGCGGAGATCGTGCGGCACCGGCTGCCGGTGGCGGTAGCCGGCTACCTGCGGGCGCTGACCTGGCGGCCGTGGGCGGGGCCGGACGCGCCGGACCCGGAGGCGGAGCTCGGCCGCGAGGTACGCCGGCTGGTCGCGGAGCTGAACTGAGGGGCCTGCCTGAAAAAGCCCTGCAGGCCCAGGCCGGAACCCCTTACCACCCCACCCTCCGCGCACCCCCGTCACGAACGAGTCGCCAAGATCTCACCTGCTGGAAACGTCGGAGGGCTATTCACCGGCCGGGCCCGCACGGCACACTTCTACGCGCGTCCTTCTACGCGCGTCGATGCGCGTCGGCACGCCACCCGAACACCAGTTGACGGTCCATCGGCCCGTCAGTCCCCACCCGGGAGAGTCGTCCATGCCCCTGAACCGCCGTGACTTCGTCACCCGGTCCGCCGCCACCGCCGCCGGCGCCGCCCTGACCGGCGGAGCAGTCGTCGCCGCCGCCCCCGCCGCCGTGGGGGGCGCGCCGGCGCCCGCGGGCCCCCCCGGCCCCCGCCCGGGGCGCCCCCCCCCCGGGAGCCGACAGGGCGCCCCCCCCCCCGGCGCTGATTAAAAAA
>NZ_JBHWIR010000045.1:32126-47669 GCF_042731835.1 Kitasatospora sp. NPDC059817
GGGCCCGCCCCCCCCGCGGCGGGCGCCGCCCGGGGGGGGGGTGCTGGCGGCGCCGCCCCCCCGGGGGCTGGGGCGGCGGGGCGGGCGCCGGCGCCCGCCAAGGGCAAGCGCAAGGGCCGCAAGCAGGCCTTCACCGTCATGGGCACCACCGACCTGCACGGCCGGGTGCTCAACTGGGACTACTTCACCGACGCCGTGTACGCCGACAAGGCGCACAACGACGTCGGCCTCGCCAAGATCTCCACCCTGGCCAACCAGGTCCGCGAGGAGAAGGGCTGGGACCGCTGCCTGCTGATCGACTCCGGCGACATCATCCAGGGCACCCAGCTGACCTACTACTACGCCCGGATCGAGCCGATCGCCACCGACGGCGACAACGTGCCCGACCACCCGATGGCCGTCGCCATGAACCTCATGGGCTACGACGCCGCCGCGCTCGGCAACCACGAGTTCAACTACGGCATCCCCACCCTGAAGGCCTTCGAGGACCAGCTGGAGTTCCCGCTGCTGGGCGCCAACGCGCTGCACGCGAAGAACGAGAAGCCGGCCTTCAAGCCGTACGTGATCAAGGAGGTGTGGCTGGACGAGGACACCCCGCTGAAGGTCGGCATCCTCGGCCTCACCAACCCGGGCATCGCGATCTGGGACAAGGCCAACGTCACCGGCAAGATGGTCTTCCCGGGCATCGTCGAGACGGCCGCCAAGTACGTTCCCCGGATGAAGGCCGCGGGCGCGGACGTCATCGTCGTCTCCGCCCACTCCGGCATCGACGAGCCGACCACCTACGGCGACCAGCTGCCCTGGCCCGAGGACGCCTCCGGTGAGATGGCCGAGACCGTTCCGGGCATCGACGCGGTGCTGGTGGGCCACACCCACAAGGAGGTGGCGCAGCGGCTGATCGTCAACAAGAAGACCGGTAAGACCGTGGTGCTCTCCGAGCCGCTGTGCTGGGGCCAGCGCCTGAGCTGCTTCGACTTCGACGTCGAGTTCGCCGACGGCGCGTGGAAGGTCCTCTCGGTGTCCTCGCGGGTGCTGAACTCCAACACCGTGCCGGAGAACCCGGAGATCGTGGACGCGCTGACCGAGCAGCACAAGAAGGTCGTGGCGTACGTCAACCAGCAGATCGGCACCTGCAAGACGGATCTGTCGATCGCCGAGGCGCGGTTCCGGGCGACCCCGATCATCGACCTGATCGGCCGGGTGCAGGCGGACGCGGTGAAGGCGGCGCTGGCGGGCGGGCAGTACGCCAACCTGCCGGTGCTGGCGCAGGCGGCGCCGTTCAACCGGACGGCGCTGATCCCGGCGGGCCAGGTGAAGCTGCGCGACGCGGCGGGTCTGTACATCTACGAGAACACCCTGGAGGCACGTGTCCTGACGGGTGCGCAGCTGAAGGACTACCTGGAGTTCTCGGCCAAGTACTACAACCAGCTGGCCCCGGGCGCGCCGGTCGACAAGGACGCGCTGACCGGTGCGGAGACCACGCCGGACTACAACTACGACTCGCTGTACGGGCTGAGCTACGACATCGACATCGCGCAGCCGAAGGGCAAGCGGATCGTCAACCTGTCGTTCCAGGGCAAGCCGATCGACCCGGCCGCGCAGTTCGTCCTGGCGGTCAACAACTACCGTGCCAACGGCGGCGGCAACTTCCCGCACGTGGCGCAGGCCAAGCTGGTCTGGTCGAACTCGGACGAGATCCGCAACACGATGATCGCCTGGGTGAAGGCCAAGGGCGTCATCGACCCGGCCGACTTCTTCACCGACTCCTGGCGCCTGGTGCGCGCCGGCCAGCCGGTGTTCTAGCCCGCCCGGCCCTCTTCCGCTGAACCGAGGAGCCCCGTGCCGCAGCCGCGGCCGGGGCTCCTTCGTCGTGTCCGGGCCCGTCACTCCGTCGCGTCCGGGCCCGTCACTCCGTCGTCACATCGGGTCTACTCAGTCGCTCCGTAACCTGACTATCCTTCAACGAAGTTTCACAACATGCCAATTACATAACATCCGGAAAGGGACACGGTGGGCAAAAAAACTGCGAGGGTTCTCATACCCTCCCTGCTCGGCGCCCTGTTGGCTCCCCTGTCACCAGGGTCGGCATCCGCGGCCACGGCACCGTCCGTGTGGGTGGAGAGCGGCTACGACCACGTCTTCTCGTCCTCGGCCGTCCCCGGCCGCGCCACCCAGCGGGTCGACCTGTTCGCCGCCCGCAACGAGACCCAGGCGGCCCAGATCGCGGTGCGCTCCGGCGCCCAGCTGACCGGCCTCCAGCTGGTCCCCGGCGACCTGGCCGGTCCGGGCGGGGCCACCATCCCGGCCTCGCGGATCACCGTGAACCGGGAGTACAACCACCCGAACGTCGACAAGAAGACCGGCTGGGCGGGCAACGACCACCAGGAGCCCCCGGACGGCGGGACGAGCTACTACGACGCGCTGGTCGAGAACACCCCGTACAGCCTCGGCGCCAACACCACCCAGCCGTACTACTACAGCGTCGCGGTGCCGACCGGGCAGGCCCCCGGCGTCTACACCGGGCGGGCCACCGTGCAGAGTTCGGCCGGCGCGGTGGACGTCCCGGTCTCGGTGACGGTGTACGACGCGGCGGTGCCGCCGGCCAACCGTTCGACGTTCCGGATGAACAACTGGTTCACCTCGGTCGGCTGGGACTACAACTGGACCGAGGCCTCGATCCCCGCGCAGTACACCAAGAGCGACGGCTCGGGCGCGCCGGTCAAGGCCTTCGACGAGGACTGGTGGAAGGTCATCACCAACTTCGCCGCCGACCACGCCAAGCACCGCAACAACGTGGTCTACGCCGACTTCCAGGCCCTGTCCATCCCGGACACCACGTCGGACGCCAACGGCAAGCTGACCTTCAGCTGGAAGAACTTCGACCGCTTCCTGCAGACCTTCCAGGACGCCGGTGCCCTGCAGTACATCTACACCCCCACCCTGCTGGAGGGCAGCAGCAACCTGGAGACCCTCGTCCCGGACGGCCGGGGCGGTGTCCAGAAGGTGTTCCAGCAGGCCGGTTCGGACGCGGCCGGCACGTACCTGGACACGGTGTTCAAGGCGCTGAAGGACCACCTCGACACCAAGTGCCTGGACGCGGGGCCGACCTGTGCCCCGGGGCGGCGCTGGAGCGACGTCTTCTACATGAGCGCCGTCGACGAGCCCAACCCCGCCGACGACGTGCAGATCCGGGGCGCGGTGTGGCTCTACGACCACTACAAGCGCGCGTTCCCGGCCGGGCTGAGCAACGAGTCCCGCCAGAGCCCGGTCCCCGGCATCGACGGCTCGCTCAGCACGGTGACCTCCATCGGCGGGCCGCAGTACGACGAGAACATGGCGTACTACCAGAACCTCCGCCTCTCCGGGAAGGACTTCTGGCTCTACTACTGCAACAACCCCACCGACAAGCACCTCAACCGCTACATCAGCTACCCGCTGTCCGACTCCCGGCTGACGCCGTGGATGGTGGCGTCCGCCGGCGGCAACGGCTTCCTGCACTGGGGCTGGAACATCTGGACCGACCCGAACAACAACTACGCCCCCCTCGACACCTTCAACGGCGGGATGGACGGCGACTTCTACCTCGTCCGTCCGAACAAGGCCACCTACGGCGTCTACGACAGCGTCCGCAGCGAGGCCCTGCTCGCCGGCATCCAGGACTACGAGCTGCTGCACCAGCTCTCCGCCACCAAGCCGGTGCTGGCCCGCGCGCTCATCGGCTCGCTGATCAGCGGCACCACCAGCTTCTCCACCTCCGGCGCGGCGGCCGACCAGCGGCACCGGCAGATCCTCGACGCGCTCGCCTCCCCCGCCCCGGACGCGGCCTTCCCGTTCACCGACGACTTCGGCGCGGACAAGGACGCCTCCTGGCGCACCGTCCGCGGCTCCTGGTCGGCGGCCGGGGACGGCGGGTACGTGCAGGGTGACGCCAACTCCGGCTGGGACGTGGTCGCCGGGCTGACCGGGCGCGCGTACCAGGACGTCTCGGCCTCCGTCGACGTCCGGATCACCGGTGTCAGGCCCGACGGCGGCGACACCAACTGGGCGGGCATGGTGGTCCGCAACCAGAACCCGACCGAGTCGCAGACCGGGTACCTGGTCGCGCTGCGCAACACCGGCGAGGTGTTCGTCAACCGCAGCGGCGTCCCGCTGGCATCGGCCAAGGTGCCGGGCTACACCCCGGGCCAGACGGTCAGCCTGCGGGTGTCCGCCCAGGGCGGCACGATCAAGGTGTACGCCGGGGCCGTCCAGCTGCTCACCGTGACCGACCAGGGCTACCCGGTCGGAGGCTTCGGCCTCGCCACCGGCGGGGCGTCCGCCCGCTTCGAGCACGTGCGGCTCAACCCGGGCACCGACCCGGCGGAGAACGCCGCCGTCGTCACCTCCAGCACGTACGAGGGCGACGGCTGGAGCACGGCCGCGCTGACCGACGGGCGCCGGGGCCTGGCCACCGGCACCAACGGCTGGAGCAGCAACGCCGGCGTGAACGCGGACCACAGCGAGTGGGCGCAGCTGGACCTCGGCTCGACCAGGCGGATCAGCCGGGTGGACCTCCACCCGCGCGCCGACGGTGCGGCCGCCGGCAAGGGCTTCCCGGTGGACTTCACCATCCAGGTCTCCGCGGACGGCGCCACCTGGTCGACCGTCGCCGACCGCAAGAACTACCCGAAGCCGTCGGACGCCTCCGTCCAGACCTTCCCGTTCCAGCCCGCCGACGTGCGCTACGTCCGGGTGACGGGGACCAGGCTCGGCACCGACCCGAACGGCCAGTACCGGATGCAGTTCGCCGAGGTCGAGGCGGCGGGCGGCGAGCTTGCGGTCAACCGGCCGGTCCTGGCGTCGAGTTCGGCGGGCCCCTACAGCTGGCGGCCGGCCGCGGTCAACGACGGCGTCGCGAACTCCACCCTCGACTACTCGATGGGCTGGAGCAGCGCCCGTTCCGCCGGGCCTGGTGCGAACGAGTGGGTCACCGTGGACCTCCAGGGCCCCAGCCTGATCAGCCGGGTGAGCCTGACCCCGCGCAATGACGGCGCCAACACCGGCCTGGGTTTCCCGGTGGACTACACCGTCCAGGTCTCGGCGGACGGCTCCACCTGGTCGACCGTCGCCACCCGGACGGGCACGCCGCGCCCCGGCGCGGCGCCGCAGGTCCTCACCTTCGCTCCGACCACGGCCCGGTACGTGAAGGTCACCGGCACCCGGTTGAGCGCCGACCAGTTCGGCGACTACTACCTTCAGCTCGGTGAACTCGGCGTGAGCTGACCCCGGACCGCTCTCGGGCCCCCGGCGGCATCCGCCGGGGGCCTCGCGCTGTCAAAGCAGCACCGCCAAAGGCGGCACCGTCAAAAACGGCAGCGCCAAATCAGAACAAGAACGCTCAGAACGGGAAGGCCGTACGCCCGTGCTGGACGGAGATCCACTTCACGGTGGTGAACGCGTCCACCGTGGACTCCCCGTTGAGCCGCCCGATGCCGGAGTTCTTCTCCCCGCCGAACGGCACCGCCGGCTCGTCGGCGATGGTCCCGCCGTTGACGTGGATCATGCCGGTCTCGATCCGGTGCGCGACCCGGACGCCGCGCTCGACGTCGCCGGTGTGCACCGCGCCGCTGAGCCCGAAGGGGCTGTCGTTGGCGAGCCGGACGGCCTCGTCCTCGCCGTCGAAGGGCACCACGAGCACGACCGGGCCGAAGAGTTCGCGCTGGAGGATCGGCGCGTCCTCGGCCAGGCCGGTGAGGACGACGGGCTCCATCAGGCTGCCGACGGTGGTGCCGCGCAGCAGTGCGGTGGCGCCGGCGGCGATGGCCTGGTCGACCTGGGCGGTGATGGTGTCGGCCTGGACGGGGTTGATCAGCGGGCCGATCTGGGTGGCCGGGTCCTTGGGGTCGCCGACGGTGAGCGAGGAGATCTTCGCGACGAACTTGGCGGTGAACTCGGCTTCGACGGAGCGGTCGACGAGGACGCGGTTGGCGGCCATGCAGACCTGGCCCTGGTGGGCGAAGCGGCTGAACACGGCGGCGTCCACGGCGTAGTCGAGGTCGGCGTCGTCGAGCACGATCAGCGCGCTGTTGCCGCCGAGTTCGAGCACGGTCCGCTTGAAGTTGGCGGCGGCGACGGTGGCGACGTGCCGGCCGATCCGGTCGGAGCCGGTGAAGGCGATGACCTTGGGCACGGGGTGCTCGATGAAGGCGTCGCCGATCTCGGCGATGTCGGTGACCACGACGTTGAACAGCCCGGCCGGCAGGCCGGCCTCCTCGAAGAGCCGGGCGATCAGGGTGCCGCCGACGATCGGGGTCTCCTGGTGCGGCTTGAGCACCACGCCGTTGCCGAGCGCGAGGGCGGGGGCGACGGCCTTGATCGAGAGGTACAGCGGGAAGTTGAACGGGCTGATCACGCCGACGACGCCGACCGGCAGCCGGTAGAGGCGGTTCTCCTGGCCCTCCGTGATCGAGGGCAGCAGCCGGCCCTCCAGGCCCAGGGCCACCCGCAGGCAGTCCCGCAGCATGTCCTTGACCAGGGAGAGTTCGAAGGCGGCCTTGAGCGCGGTGCCGCCGAGCTCGGCCATGATGGCGCGGGTGATCTCCTCCTCGCGCTCCTCGATCAGGCGCAGCACGCGTTCGAAGACGAGCCGGCGGGCGTAGGGGGTGGTGGCGGCCCACTGCTTCTGGGTCCGTTCGGCGGCCCGGTAGGCCCGGTCGACCTCGGCGATGGTGGCGACGGTGATGGTGGCGAGCTTGTCGCCGGTGTAGGGGTCGACGTCGACGATGTCCCAGGAGCCGCTGCCGCTGCACCATTCGCCGTCGATGTACTGCAGCGCCAACTCGGAGAAGTACGACATCTGATCCCTCTCGTGCCGGTTCGGGGAACGTCGGCGGGCGAGCCGCTACGGCCCGGTCTGATTGGGCATCATCGTACTGACGTCTTACAGCTCTTGGCGTACGGAGTACAGGAGCTGCCGGGTCTGTTCGGGGTCGAGGCTGTCGGCGAGCAGTCCTTCCATGGCGTGGCGGTACTCGGCGACCTCGGCCGGCTTGTCGAGGTAGAGCGCGGTGGTGAACTGTTCGACGTAGACGACGTCGGCGAGTTCGGGTTCGGCGAAGCCGAGCACGGTGAAGGCGCCGCTCTCGGCGCTCAGTCCGGCGCAGCCCAGCGGCAGCACCCGGAGCCGGACGTTGGGCAGTTCGCCGAGTTCGAGCAGCCGGTCGATCTGGTTGCGCATCAGCTCGGGGCCGCCCCAGGGGCGGCGCAGCGCGGCCTCGTCGAGGATCGCGAGCAGGCGGGGGCCGCTCTCGGCGGTGAGCAGGGCCTGGCGTTTGAGCCGGACCTCGACGCGGCGTTCGATCTCGCCGGGGTCGGTGACGTGGCCGCCGGCGGCGATGACGGCGCGGGCGTAGTCGGCGGTCTGGAGCAGCCCGTGGACGAACTGGACCTCGTAGCTGCGGATCTCGGCGACGGCCTCTTCCAGGCCGACGTAGTTCTGGAACCAGGCGGGCAGCACGTCGCCGTACTCGTGCCACCAGGAGGTGGCGTTGGCGTCCCGGACGAGTCCGAGGACGGTGGCGCGCTCCTGCTCGGCCTCGACGCCGTAGAGGGTGAGCAGGTCGGCGACGTCGCGTTCCTTGAAGCCGACCCGGCCGAGTTCCATCCGGCTGATCTTGGACTCGGAGGCGCGGATCGAGTAGCCGGCCTCCTCGCGGCTGACGCCCCTGGCCTCGCGGAGCTTGCGCAGCTGGGTGCCGAGCAGCAGGCGCCGTACCGTGGCGCCTCCGCTTGTCTGAGTCGTGCTCATCGCGTCAACCTCCGCACTCGCGCAGCAGCCCCCCGGCCGTCGGCGGCAGTCTGCCACCTGGCACCGGCGAACAACAGTCCGTCCGGTCAGGCCCTCCCGCGCGGCGTCCGGAACGGGCCTACGGTAGACCCAAGTCCTGGGAAATGTCTGAGAGTTGACACGACCCTTGACGGGCCCGCCAGCTTCAGGGTAAGGCGGGGGAACGCGACGGCGCCCGCCCTCCAACTGGTCGGGGAAGAGGGCAGGCGCCAGGAGACCGCGTTGGCCCGGCGACTCTGGCGGGGGCAGCGGGTTGAGCTCCCGGCGATGCGGCACCGGGGGTTCGGGGGGCCGGTCGGCCCGTCAGACGACCAGCGGGCGGTCGGTGGGACGGATCGGGGCCGGCAGTGGGGTCTTGCCGCCGAGGTACTTGTCCACCGCGGCTGCGGCCGAGCGGCCTTCCGCGATGGCCCAGACGATCAGCGACTGACCGCGGCCGGCGTCTCCGCAGACGTAGACGCCATCGACATTGGTGGCGAACCGGCCGTCGCGGCCAATGTTACCGCGCGCGTCCAGGTCCACGCCGAGCTGCTCGACCAGGCCGTTGCGGACGTCGGTGCCGGTGAAGCCCATGGCCAGGGTGACGAGCTGCGCCGGGACGGCCCGCTCGGTGCCGGGGACGGGCTCGAAGCGGCCGTCCTTGAACTCGACCTCGACGAGGTGCAGCTCCTGGACGTTGCCGTCCTCGTCGCCGGTGAAGCGGGTGGTGTTCACGGAGTAGATCCGCTCGCCGCCCTCCTCGTGCGCGGAGGTGACCTTGTAGGTCATCGGCATGGTCGGCCAGGGCTGGTGTCCGGGGCGCTCCTCGGAGGGCCGCGGCATGATCTCCAGCTGGGTGACGGAGGCCGCGCCCTGGCGGTGGGCGGTGCCGACGCAGTCGGCGCCGGTGTCGCCGCCGCCGATGACGACGACGTGCTTGCCCTTGGCGCTGATCGGCGACTCGACGAAGTCGCCCTCCTGCACCTTGTTGGCCAGCGGCAGGTACTCCATGGCCTGGTGGACGCCCTTGAGCTCGCGCCCGGGCACCGCCAGGTCGCGTGCGGTGGTGGCGCCGGCGGCGACGACGACGGCGTCGAAGCGCTCGCGCAGCTGCTGGCCGGTGATGTCCTCGCCGACGTGCACGCCGGTGCGGAAGCGGGTGCCCTCCGCGCGCATCTGCTCGACGCGGCGGTTGATGTGGCGCTTCTCCATCTTGAACTCGGGGATGCCGTAGCGCAGCAGGCCGCCGACGCGGTCGGCGCGCTCGTACACGACGACGGTGTGCCCGGCCCGGGTGAGCTGCTGGGCGACGGCCAGGCCGGCCGGGCCGGAGCCGACGACGGCGACGGTCTTGCCGGACAGCCGCTCCGGGACCTGCGGCGTGACGCCGCCGCGGTCCCAGGCCTTGTCGATGATGGTGACCTCGACGTTCTTGATGGTCACCGCGTCCTGGTTGATGCCGAGCACGCAGGCCGACTCGCAGGGCGCCGGGCAGAGGCGGCCGGTGAACTCCGGGAAGTTGTTGGTCGCGTGCAGCCGCTCGATCGCGCCGACGAAGTCGTCCCGGTAGGCGAGGTCGTTCCACTCGGGGATGAGGTTCCCGAGCGGGCAGCCGTTGTGGCAGAACGGGATGCCGCAGTCCATGCAGCGGCCGGCCTGCTCGGTGATGATCGGCAGGAGGCTGCGCTCGACGTAGACCTCGTTCCAGTCCCGCAGGCGCACGTCGACGGGGCGCCGCTCGGCCAGCTGCTTGGGCGTGGTCAGGAAGCCCTTGGGGTCAGCCATTAGCCGCCTCCATCATCTTGCGAGTGGTCTCGGCCTCGGAGAGGCCGTCGCGCTCAGCGGCGTCCTTGGCGGCGAGCACTGCCTTGTAGTCGGTCGGCATGATCGTGGAGAAGCGGGAGACCCCGCTGCCCCAGTCGGCCAGGAGTTCGGCGGCGACGGTGGAGCCGGTCTCCTCGTAGTGCTGCTGCACGGTCTCGCGCAGCCAGTCGCGGTCGGCGGCGGAGGGGGCCTCGATGCCCACCAGGCCGTCGTTGACGTTCGCGGGGCGCAGGTCCAGGACGTAGGCGATGCCGCCGGACATGCCGGCCGCCAGGTTGCGCCCGGTCTCGCCGAGGATGACGACCCGGCCGCCGGTCATGTACTCCAGGCCGTGGTCGCCCACGCCCTCGACGACCAGGGTGGCGCCGGAGTTGCGGACGGCGAAGCGCTCGCCGGCCTTGCCGCGCAGGTGGATCCGGCCGGAGGTGGCGCCGTAGCCGATGGTGTTGCCGGCGATGACGTGGTTCTGCGCGTCGTTGCCGATGGCCGCGGCGTCGCGGGCCGGGCGGACGATCACGACGCCGCCGGAGAGGCCCTTGCCGACGTAGTCGTTGGCGTCGCCCTCCAGCCGCAGGGTCACGCCGCGCGGCACGAAGGCGCCGAAGGACTGCCCGGCGGAGCCGGTGAAGGTGACGTCGATGGTGCCCTCGGGCAGGCCCTCGCCGCGGTAGCGCTTGGTCACCTCGTGGCCGAGCATGGTGCCGACGGTGCGGTTGACGTTGCGGATCGGCAGCTGGATGCGGACGGTCTCGCCGCGCTCCAGGGCGTCCTCGGCGAGCGTGATCAGCTGGTTGTCCAGGGCCTTGTCGAGCGCGTGGTCCTGGGAGGTGGTGCGGTGGCGGGCCGCGCCCTCGGGCAGCTGCGGGACGTGGAAGAGCGGGGCCAGGTCGAGCCCGGCGGCCTTCCAGTGGTCGATGGCGGCGGCCGCGTCGATGTGCTCGGCGTGGCCGACGGCCTCCTCGATCGTGCGGAAGCCCAGCTCGGCGAGGATCTCCCGGACCTCCTCGGCGATGAACTCGAAGAAGTTGACCACGAACTCGGGCTTGCCGGAGAAGCGCTCGCGCAGCACCGGGTTCTGGGTGGCGACGCCGACCGGGCAGGTGTCCAGGTGGCAGACGCGCATCATGATGCAGCCGGAGACGACCAGCGGCGCGGTGGCGAAGCCGAACTCCTCGGCGCCGAGCAGCGCGGCGATGACGACGTCGCGGCCGGTCTTGAGCTGGCCGTCGGTCTGCACGACGATGCGGTCGCGCAGGCCGTTGAGCAGCAGGGTCTGCTGGGTCTCGGCGAGGCCGAGCTCCCAGGGGCCGCCCGCGTGCTTCAGCGAGGTCAGCGGGGAGGCGCCGGTGCCGCCGTCGTGCCCGGAGACCAGCACCACGTCGGCGTGCGCCTTGGAGACGCCCGCGGCGACCGTGCCGACGCCGACCTCGGAGACCAGCTTCACGTGGATGCGGGCGGCCGGGTTGGCGTTCTTGAGGTCGTGGATGAGCTGCGCCAGGTCCTCGATCGAGTAGATGTCGTGGTGCGGCGGCGGCGAGATCAGGCCGACACCCGGGGTGGAGTGCCGGGTCTTGGCGACCCACGGGTAGACCTTGTGGCCGGGCAGCTGGCCGCCCTCGCCGGGCTTGGCGCCCTGGGCCATCTTGATCTGGATGTCGTCGGCGTTGACCAGGTACTCGGAGGTGACGCCGAAGCGGCCGGAGGCGACCTGCTTGATGGCCGAGCGGCGCTGCGGGTCGTACAGGCGGTCCGGGTCCTCGCCGCCCTCGCCGGTGTTGGACTTGCCGCCGAGGCGGTTCATCGCGATGGCGAGGGTCTCGTGCGCCTCCAGGGAGATGGAGCCGTACGACATGGCGCCGGTGGAGAAGCGCTTGACGATCTCGGAGACGGGCTCGACCTCCTCGACCGGGATCGGGGTCCGGCCGAGGGCGTCCAGCTGGAACAGGCCGCGCAGCGTCATCAGGCGGGTGGACTGCTCGTTCACCCGGTCCGTGTACTGCTTGAAGATGTCGTACCGGCGGTTGCGGGTGGAGTGCTGGAGCCGGAAGACGGTGTCCGGGTCGAACAGGTGCGGCTCGCCCTCGCGGCGCCACTGGTACTCGCCGCCGATCTCCAGCGCGCGGTGCGCGGCCGGGATGCCGGAGGCCGGGTAGGCCTTGGCGTGGCGGGCGGCGGTCTCCTTGGCGATCTCCTCCAGGCCGATGCCGCCGAGCTTGGTGGTGGTGCCGGCGAAGTAGCCGTCGACCAGCTCCTGGGAGAGGCCGATGGCCTCGAAGACCTGGGCGCCGCGGTAGGAGGCGACGGTCGAGATGCCCATCTTGGACATGACCTTGAGCACGCCCTTGCCGAGCGCCTTGATCAGGTTCTTGATGGCCTTCTCGGCCTCGACGCCCTGGATGAAGACCTTCTGGGCGACGAGGTCCTCGACGGACTCCATGGCCAGGTACGGGTTGACGGCGCCGGCGCCGTAGCCGATCAGCAGCGCGACGTGGTGCACCTCGCGGACGTCGCCGGCCTCGACCAGCAGCGACACCTGGGTGCGCTGCTTGGTGCGGATGAGGTGGTGGTGGATCGCGGAGGTGAGCAGCAGCGAGGGGATCGGGGCGTGTTCGGCGTCGGAGTGCCGGTCGGAGAGCACGACGATCCGGGCGCCGTCGGCGATCGCGGCGTCGGCCTCGGCGGCGATCTCGGCCAGCCGGGCGGCCAGGCCCTGGCCGCCGGCGGCGACCTTGTAGAGGCCGGAGAGCGTGACGGCCTTGAGGCCGGGCTGGTCGCCGTCGTGGTTGATGTGGACGAGCTTGGCCAGCTCGTCGTTGTCGATCACCGGGAAGGTGATGCCGACCGAGCGGCAGGCGGCGGCCTCGGCGGCCAGCAGGTTGCCCTCGGGGCCGAGGTTGCTGAGCAGCGAGGTGACGAGCTCCTCGCGGATGGCGTCCAGCGGCGGGTTGGTGACCTGCGCGAAGAGCTGGACGAAGTAGTCGAACAGCAGGCGCGGCTTCTCGCTGAGCGCGGCGATCGGCGAGTCGGTGCCCATCGAGCCGAGCGCCTCGCCGCCGGTCTTGGCCATCGGCGCGAGGATGACCCGCAGCTCCTCCTCGGTGTAGCCGAAGGTCTGCTGGCGGCGGGTGACCGAGGCGTGGGTGTGGAAGATGTGCTCGCGCTCGGGCAGCTTGGCGAGCTGGATCTGCCCGGCGCCGACCCACTCCGCGTAGGGGTGCTCGGCGGCGAGGGAGGACTTGATCTCGTCGTCCCCGACGATGCGGCCCTCGGCGGTGTCGACGAGGAACATCCGGCCGGGCTGCAGCCGGCCCTTCTTGACGACCTTCTCCTGGTCGATGTCGAGCACGCCGACCTCGGAGGAGAGGACGACGAGGCCGTCCTCGGTGATCCAGTAGCGGGCCGGGCGCAGGCCGTTGCGGTCGAGCACGGCGCCGATCTGGGTGCCGTCGGTGAAGGTGACGCAGGCCGGGCCGTCCCAGGGCTCCATCAGGTTGGAGTGGTACTGGTAGAAGGCGCGGCGGGCCGGGTCCATGGTGGCGTGGTTCTCCCACGCCTCCGGGATCATCATCAGCACCGAGTGCGGCAGCGAGCGGCCGCCGAGGTGGAGCAGCTCCAGGACCTCGTCGAAGGAGGCGGAGTCGGAGTGGTCCGGGGTGCAGACCGGGAAGATCCGCTCCAGGCCGCGGCCGTTGCGGTTGGCGGGGATGAGGTCGGTGGCGAGCTGGGACTCGCGGGCGCTCATCCAGTTGCGGTTGCCCTTGACCGTGTTGATCTCGCCGTTGTGGGCGACGAACCGGTACGGGTGGGCGAGCGGCCAGCTCGGGAAGGTGTTGGTGGAGAAGCGCGAGTGCACCAGGCCGACGGCGGAGGCGTAGGAGCGGTCCGACAGGTCGGGGAAGAAGGGCTCCAGCTGGCCGGTGGTCAGCATGCCCTTGTAGACGATGGTGCGCGCGGACAGCGACGGGAAGTAGACCCCGACCTCGCGCTCGGAGCGCTTGCGGACGACGAAGGCGGTCCGGTCGAGCTCGATCCCGGCCAGGCCGTCCTTGGCGAGGAAGAGCTGCCGGAAGCGCGGCATGACGCTGCGGGCGGTGGCGCCGAGCAGGTCCGGGGTGACGGGGACGTCGCGCCAGCCGAGGACGGTGACGTCCTCCTCGGCCGCGATGGCCTCGATCCGGGCGACGGCGTCCGCGTCGGCGGCGTCCTCGTCGGGCAGGAAGGCGATGCCGACCGCGTAGGAGCCGGCGGCGGGGAGCTCGAAGTCGACCTTGCCGCGCAGGAAGGCGTCCGGGATCTGGGTGAGGATGCCGGCGCCGTCACCGGAGTCCGGCTCGGCGCCGGTGGCGCCGCGGTGCTCCAGGTTGCGCAGGACGGTCAGCGCCTGTTCGACGATGGTGTGGTCGGCGATGCCGGTCAGCGTGGCGACGAAACCGACGCCGCAGGCGTCGTGCTCGTTTCGCGGGTCGTACAGGCCCTGAGCGGTAGGTCGCGCATCCGGAACGAGCGCGTACGGCTGGCGGGCTGCGCCGGCCTGGGGCTCGTTGGCGGAGTGCATGGATGCAGGCAGCATCGGCTCTCCCGTCGTCGTCTTTCGGCTGTGTGGTGCAAGGAGGGACGACGTTGGCCCTGATGCGATTTCGTGCAAGTTACATGATGCCCAAGATCCCGGGAAGTGGAATATCTCGTCCACATGGCGGACTGATCCGCAGGTCAAGGGGGGAATGAGAGGACGCGCCACAATGCGCGTCCCCTCGATTGTGCCCGGCGGTCGGCCGCCTGAAACAGGGGCGAAACCCGATCGCCACACGGGACGATCAAGGACGCCTGTGAATCGATCCCGACGGCTAACCCACGGATGCGAATCCTCGGCCCCGAGGCCCGGATGGTGAGACTAGGCCAGGCGCCGCCCGGCGGCCGTGTGTGGAACGTCACCCACTGCCCGGCATAGTCATGCACTCCTCCGGGTCGTCACACACACCCCGGCCGCACAGGACCTAGCCGACGTGCCCGCCGATCAGCCACCCCAGCAGGTACGTCACCCCGGCCGCCGCCCCGCCCAGCACCAGCTGCCGCAGCCCGCTGAACCACCAGCTGCGCGCCGTCACCCGGGCCACCACCGCGCCGCACAGGAACAGCCCCACCACCGACAGCAGCAGCGCCGGCACCAGCGAGGTCGCCCCCAGCAGGTACGGCAGCAGCGGCAGCAGCGCGCCCACCGCGAAGCAGACGAAGGACGACCCGGCGGCCACCCACGGTGACGGCAGGTCGTTCGGGTCGATGCCCAGCTCCTCCCGGGCGTGGATCTCCAGGGCCTGGTCCGGGTTGGCGGACAGCTGCCGGGCCACCTCGTGGGCGAGGTCCGGCTCCACCCCGCGGGCCATGTACAGCTGTGCCAGCTCGGCCAGCTCGCCGTGCGGGTTGCGGCTCAGCTCCAGCCGCTCGGCCTCGATCTCGGCCTGCACCAGCTCGGCCTGCGAGGCCACCGAGGTGTACTCCCCCGCCGCCATCGAGCAGGCGCCGGCCACCAGCCCGGCGAGCCCGGTCAGCACCACCGTGCCGCTGGACGCCGCGCCGCCGACCACTCCGGTCATCAGCGCGAAGTTGGAGACCAGGCCGTCCATCGCCCCGAACACGGCTGGCCGCAGCCAGCCTCCGTTCACGTCCCGGTGGTGCCCGGCAGCGGGTATGCGGGGGTGGTGCCCGGCCTCGGGCTCCAGGGTGGTCGCGCTCACGGCAGTTCCCCTCCGTTCGATTCGTCTGCCCCGACCGTAGACCGTCTGACCTGCGCATTTCCAGCAAAGTAAGGCTGTCCGAACAGCGCTTCGGGGGGGGGGGGGGGGCGGTGCGCGGGCGCGCGGGGCCGGCGGGGGGGTCGACGCGGGGGGGGGGGGTGGGGGTGTGTGTTTGTGTGGGTC
>NZ_JBHWIR010000046.1:0-46037 GCF_042731835.1 Kitasatospora sp. NPDC059817
GCCGCGGGTTGCGCCGCCCCCCGCCTCCGCGCGCCCCCCCCCCCGGGGCGCCCCCACAGCCACACGCCCGGCCCCCGCCGCCCCCCGCCCCCCCGCGGGGGGGGGGGGCCCGCTGCCGTGCCCACTCCCCCGGTGACAGCGGTCTGACAGCGCAGCGCCGAACCCGCCCCCCTCATGACAGCCCGCTGACAGCCGGGCCGGACAGCCTGGGGGCATGACACGAATCGCCACCGCCCCGAACGACCGGGGGACCGCCGCGGGCAACGCCGTCGAAGTCCGCGGCATCGTCAAGCACTACGGCACCACCAAGGCCCTCGACGGGGTCGACCTCACCGTCCGCGAGGGCACCGTGCTCGGCGTGCTCGGCCCCAACGGCGCCGGCAAGACCACCCTGGTCCGGGTCCTCTCCACCCTGATCAAGCCCGACGCCGGCACCGCGTTCGTCGGCGGCTACGACGTCCTGCGCCAGCCCAAGCAGCTGCGCCGCACCATCGGCCTCACCGGTCAGTACGCCTCCGTCGACGAACTCCTCTCCGGGTACGAGAACCTCTACCTGATCGGCCGGCTGCTCGACCTCCCCCGCCGCGAGGCCAAGGCCCGGGCCACCGAACTGCTGGAGCGCTTCTCGCTCACCGAGGCCGCCAAGCGGACCGCCAAGACCTACTCCGGCGGCATGCGCCGCCGCCTCGACCTGGCCGCCAGCATGATCGGCCGCCCCAAGGTGCTCTACCTGGACGAACCCACCACCGGCCTCGACCCGCGCACCCGCAACGAGGTCTGGGACGAGGTCCAGCGGATGGTCGCCGAGGGCAGCACCGTGCTGCTCACCACCCAGTACATGGAGGAGGCGGAGCAGCTCGCCGACGAGCTGACCGTCATCGACCGCGGCCGGGTGATCGCCAACGGCGGCGTGGCCGAGCTCAAGGCCAAGGTCGGCGGCCAGACCCTCCAGATCCGCGCCGCCCACCCGGCCGAGCTGCCCGAGATGGCCCGCTGCCTGCACGACCGCGGCATCACCAGCGCCACCGTCTCCACCGACACCGGCCTGCTCGCCGTACCGATCACCGACGACGAGCAGCTGACCACCGTCATCGGGGTGCTCGGCGGCCGCGGCTTCGCGATAGCCGGCATCGACACCAAGGTGCCCAGCCTCGACGAGGTCTTCCTCGCCATCACCGGCAAGCCCGCCGACACCGCGGACGCCGTCCCCAGCCTCGCCAAGGAGCCCGTCGCATGACCACCGCCACCATCACCCCCGCCCGGGTGGAGGACTCCCGGATCGGCCTGTCCGGCACCTTCCGCCACGTCGGCGCGCTGACCCGCCGCAACCTGATGCGGATCAAGGCCGACCCGGAGTCGATGTTCGACGCCGTGCTGATGCCGGTCATCTTCACGGTGCTGTTCGTCTACGTCTTCGGCGGCGCCGTCTCCGGCAACCAGGACTCCTACAAGCAGTACATGATCCCCGGCCTGCTCGGGCAGACCGGCCTCACCCTCGCGATGGCCGTCGGCACCGGCCTGAACAGCGACTTCCAGACCGGCGTGATGGACCGCTTCCGGACCCTGCCGATCGGCCGGGCCTCCGTCCTGCTCTCCAAGATGGCCGCCGAGACCTGCCGGGCGCTGCTCTCCTTCGTGATCCTGATCGGCTTCGCGATGTGCATCGGCTTCGAGGTGAAGACCGGTCCGCTGGAGGTCGTGGCCGCGGTCGGCCTGTCGCTGGTGTTCGGCATGTCGATCGTCTGGGTCTCGATGCTGCTGGGCATGGCGCTGCGCAGCGCCCAGGCCGTCCAGGGCGTGGCCATGCTGGTCCTGATGCCGATGCAGTTCGGCAGCTCGATCTTCGCGCCGACCGACACCATGCCGGGCTGGCTCCAGGCCTTCACCAAGGTCAACCCGCTGTCGGCGCTCGCCGACGCCTCCCGCTCCCTGCTCAACGGCCAGGGGCCGCTGGCCCACCCGGTGATGGTCGTGCTGATCTGGTCGGTGGCCACCACCGCGATCTTCGCGCCGCTCGCCGTCGCCCGCTTCCGCAAGCGGACCTGAGAACGGCCGCCGGCCCTCCGCGGGGGAGGGCCGGGGGGCGACCGGCCGGCACCAGGGGACGGGGCCGGCCGACGGATCGGCTGACCGACGTCCAGGGACGGACGTCGGTCAGCCAATCCACTCGTACATCCGCTCCCGGACCTGTTCCGGGGTCAGGCCCTCGCCGGCGGTGTGGGCGGCCTCGAACGCGGCGTCGCCCAGCAGGGCCCGCAGGGAGGCCGCCGCCCGGCCGCGCTCGACGCGGTCCAGGTAGCCGCCCTTCGGGCCGTTCAGCATGTGGTGCGCCCCGTGCAGCACGGTGGCCTGCCGGGCCCGCTCCAGGTCGCCGTCGCGCTCGGCGAAGGAACGCAGCACGCCCACCACCGCGGGCACCACCATGACCGTCATCTGCTCGCCGAAGCCGCTGGTGCTCGCCGTCTGACGGAGCAGCGTCCGCCCCTCGCGCAGTGCCGCGAGCCCCTCGTCCGGCCGGCCTGCCCGGGCGGTGATCCAGCCCCGGGTGGTGGTCAGCATCCCGGTCACGATCCCCGGGGCGAAGCTGCCGACGCTGGTCGCCTCCATCCGGTCCAGCTCGGCCAGCGCCTGCTCGTGCTCGCCGCGCAGCATGTGGACGCCACAGAGCGTGAGGCCGCCGAACAGCAGCGCGCCGGTGGAGGAGTGGTCCGCGCTGTGGGAGTCCAGCCCGGCCAGCGCCTCCCGGATGATCCGCTCGCCGTGTTCCATGTCCTGCTCCAGCAGGGCGGAGCCGAGGTTCACCCGCAGCATCGGCACCTCGTGCGGTGTCCCCAGCTCCTCGGCCAGCTCGATCGCCCGCTCGTACGCTGCGGCGGCGGCCGCCGGATCGCCCCGGTTGGCCAGCGACTCGCCCTGGGCCGCCAGCGCCTGGGAGACCCCCCAGAGGTTGCCGGCCCGCTCGTACAGCTCCAGGGAGCGCGCGCCGTCCAGGATTCCCTGGTCGGCCCCGCCCGGCCAGTCGTTCAGCATCTTGGCCCGGAGCTGCAGGATGAACGCGAGGTCGTTCGGCCCGCCGTGCTCCTCGCAGCCGCGGACGGCGTCGTCCAGCAGGCTCTTCATCAGCTCCAGCCGGCCGGCCAGGAACGCCCCGAACACCCGTATCAGGCCCGGGAACCGGTAGGCCTGCGGCAGCTCCGGGGTGTAGACGTCCAGCAGCTGCTCCGCGACGGCGATCGCCACCGGGTTGCCGAGCACGTCCAGGTTCCCCTCGAACATGCCCATCAGCCGGTACATCGCGAGCAGTCGGCGGGCCTCCTCGACGACCCCTTCGGGCATCGGCAGGCCGTAGGAGAGCACGTCCCGCTCCAGCGGTACGGGCGGCTGCGGACCGAACGGATCCGGCCCGAGCGCCGCGACGGCGTCGTACCAGCCGCGGGCCTCCATGCTGTAGCCGCGCAGCGACCAGTACCAGCTCATGCCGAGGGTGAGGACCAGCGACTGCTCCTCGTCCCCGAGGTCGATGGCGCGCCTCAGCGCGGCCCGGACGTTGTCCAGCTCGCGCTCCAGCACCGTCAGCCAGTGCAGCTGCTGGGGGCCGTGCATGTTCAGGAAGGCGGTGGCGACGACGCTCCGGAAGTGCGCCAGGTGGCGGGCCCCGGTCGCGTCGCGCTCCTCCTCGGACTCGGCGAGGCGCTCGGTCGCGTACTCGTGGATGGTCTCCAGCATCCGGTAGCGCGGCAGGCTGCCGTCGTCCAGGTCGGCGACCAGCAGGGACTTGTCGACCAGCGACAGCAGCAGGTCGGCGACCTCCCCGCCGACCACCTCGGTGCCGTCGGCGCAGATCGCCTCGGCGTCCTCCAGCTGCCAGCCGCCGGCGAACACCGAGAGCCGGCGCAGCACCGCCCGTTCGCGCTTGCCCAGCAGGTCCCAGCTCCAGTCGACCACCGCGCGCAGGGTCTGCTGGCGCGGCAGCAGGGTGCGGCTGCCCGCGGTGAGCAGGGCGAACCGGCCGTCCAGGCGGTCGGCGATCTGGCGCGCCGTCATCACCCGCAGCCGGGCGGCGGCGAGTTCGATGGCCAGCGGCAGGCCGTCCAGGCGGCGGCAGATCTCGGCGCAGGCCGCCGGGTCGGTGTCCGGGTCGAAGCCGGGGCGGGCGGCGGTGGCGCGCTCGGTGAGCAGGCGCAGCGCCACCGGGTCGGGCAGCGGCTCGACCGGCAGCACGGTCTCGCCGGGCACGCCGAGCGGCTCCCGGCTGGTGGCGAGCACGGTCAGTTCGGGGCACTCGGCGAGCAGGACGTCGGCGAGATCGGCGGCGGCCTGGATCAGGTGCTCGCAGTTGTCCAGGACGAGCAGCATCCGACGGTGGCCGCAGTGCTCGACCAGCCGGCGCACCGGGTCCTCGGCGCGCTTCTCGATCACCTCGGCGACCATGCCGCCGCTGTGCAGCACGATCTCGCGCAGGCCGAGTGCGGAGACCACGGCGGCGGGCACCGCGTCCGGGCTCTCCAGCGGGGCGAGTTCGGCCACCCAGACGCCGTCCGGCCAGTGCCCGGCGGACTGCTCGGCGCGGCCTGCCTCGATCGAGAGCCTGGTCTTGCCGGAGCCGCCGGGGCCGGTCAGGGTGATCAGCCGACTGTTCGTCAACGTTCCGCGCAGCGCGGCGAGATCGCCCTCGCGGCCGACGAAGCTGGTCAGCCGGCCGCGCAGGTTGCCGCCGACGCGCGGGGGCTGGAGCGCCCCGGACCGTTCGGCGGCCGGCGGGGCCGGTATGGGCTCCGGCGCGGGGGCGGTCGCGGGCACGGTCGGCGCGGGGGCCGGTTCGACCTCGGCCGGGGTCAGCAACGTGGCGTACAGGGCCTGGAGTTGGCGCCCCGGGTCGACGCCGAGCTCGTCGGCGAGGGCGCGCCTGGTCCGCTCGTAGTGGCGCAGCGCCTCGGCGGTGCGGCCGCTCTCGTGCAGCGCCCGGATCATCAGCTGCTGCAACGGCTCGTCCAGCGGCTGCCGTTCGCAGAGCTCGGTGAGCTCGGCGACCAGTTCGGCGGCCCGGCCGAGCCCGAGCTCGGCGGTGATCCGGTGGCGGCGGGCCTCCTCGCGCTGGGTCTCCAGCCGGGCGGCCGGGCCACTGCGGTCCGGCAGGTCGGCCAGGGCGGGGCCGCGCCACAGCGCCAGGGCGGCGCGCAGCCGGTCGGCGGCGAGCGCGTGGTCCCCGGTGTCGAGGGCGCGGCGGCCTTCGGCGCCGAGCCGCTGGAACTCGGCGAGGTCGGTGGCCGGGTCGGTCAGCCAGTACCCGGCCGGGCCGGAGCCGATCTCGTCCCGGCCGACGGTCCGGCGCAGCCGGCCGACCAGGGTCTGGAGCGCGGCGGAGGAGTCCTGGGGCGGCTCGGCCTCCCACACCTCGTCCACCAGCAGGTCGGCGGGCACCGGGCGGCCCTGCCGGAGGGCGAGCGCGGTGAGCAGTGCCCGCAGCCGGGCGCCGCCTAGCGGCACCGGGGTGCCGTCGTCGTGGTGGGCCGTCGTGGTCCCGAGGATGCCGTAGTACACCGGTCCATTCTGGTCGATGGGCGGCGCTCGGGGCGCACAATTGTCCAGGGGCCCCTCACCCGCGGCGGAACCCGGACGGGGCCCTCGGACGTTCACCCGGGACGGCTTGTCCGGTCACCGGCCCGCCCGGCATGATCGATCCCCTGCCCGCTTTTCCTCGGACACCCGGAGCACCCACACCATGACCTTCGCCGCCACGCAGCGCTCACGCAGCGAGGACCGCCGGATCAGCCCGGTGTTCTGGGTGCTCCTCGCCGTCCTCGCCACCTCCGGCTGGGCGGTGTACTCGGGCTACGGGAACGCCTCGTTCGGGGTGTTCCTGTTCGTGGTGGCGGGCTGGATGGTCTCGCTGTGCCTGCACGAGTACGCGCACGCGCGCACCGCGCTGCACGGCGGCGACATCAGCGTCGGCGCCAAGGGCTACCTCACGCTCAACCCGCTGAAGTACACCAACGTGCTGCTCAGCTTCGTGCTGCCGATCGTGTTCGTGATCATGGGCGGCATCGGCCTGCCCGGCGGCTCGGTCTGGATCGAGCGGGACCGGATCCAGGGCCGGCTCAAGCACAGCCTGATCTCGGCGGCCGGGCCGCTGGTGAACGTGGTGTGCGCGGCCCTGCTGCTGGTCCCGATCGGCGCCGGCTGGCTGGACGACCCGGCGGTGCACGCGGTCTGGAACGGCTACGAGCTGAACGTCTCGCCGTTCGCGGCCGCGCTCGGCTTCCTCGGCCTGCTCCAGCTCAGCGCCGCCCTGCTGAACCTGCTGCCGGTGCCCGGCCTGGACGGCTACGGGATCGTCGAGCCCTGGCTGTCCTACAAGACCCGGCGCGCGGTCGAGCCGTTCGCGCCGTACGGGCTGCTGGCCGTGTTCGCGCTGCTGTGGCAGCCCGAGGTGAACTCGTTCTTCTTCGGGGTCATCCACGACCTGATGAGCCTGTTCGGCGTGGACCAGGACTACGCGACGCTCGGCCGGTACCTGTTCAGCTTCTGGAAGAACTAGCCAGCTCGGCTAGCCCTGCTCGGCTGCCGCGGCGGCCGTGGCCTCGGCGATCTTCGCGCGGCGGCGGTTCATCCAGAGCACGTTGCTCGCCACACCGGCCATCGGGAGCCAGATCAGGCCCAGCCAGAAGCCCTGGGTCAGCGAGACCACGGCGGCCGCCAGCGCGAGGACGACGACGATCAGGGCGAAGAGGGACGTGCGGGGCATGGCGGGAGGCTCCTAGGGCCGGGTGCGGTCGGCCGGGTTGCGGCCGCACCCATTGTCGCCGACCTCACCTCCGGAACTGGTCCAGGGGTGAGGCCGACACGGCTCGACCGGATCTCGGGCGGCCGGTCCCGAACGGTCCGGTCTCAAACGGTCCGCTCTCAGATGGTCCGGTCTCAGACGTCCGTCACCCGCAGGCCCGCGTGGGCCTTGTAGCGGCGGTTGACCGAGATCAGGTTGGCCACCAGCGACTCCACCTGGTGCGCGTTGCGCAGCCGGCCCGCGAAGATCCCCCGCATGCCAGGGATCCGGCCGGCCAGCGCCTGCACGATGTCGGTGGCGGCCCGCTCCTCGCCGAGCACCATGACGTCGGTGTCGATCTGCTCCACCGACTCGTCCTGGAGCAGCACCGCCGAGAGGTGGTGGAAGGCGGCGGTGACCCGGGAGTCCGGCAGCAGCGCGGCGGCCTGCTGGGCGGCGCTGCCCTCCTCCGGCTTCAGCGCGTACGCGCCCTGCTTGTCGAAGCCGAGCGGGTTGACGCAGTCGACCACGATCTTGCCGGCCAGTTCCTCGCGCAGCGCGGTCAGGGTCGCGGCGTGCCCGTCCCAGGGCACCGCGACGATCACCACGTCGCTCTCCCGGGCGGCGGTGGCGTTGTCGGCGCCACGCACGCCGCGGCCCAGTTCGGCGGCGGAGGCCTCGGCCCGGGCCGCGTCGCGCGAGCCGATGATCACCTGCTGGCCGGACTTGGCCAGTCGCAGGGCCAGGCCGCGCCCCTGGTCGCCGGTGCCGCCGAGGACACCGACCACCAGCTGTGAGACGTCCGGCAGTTCGTGGGCCGGGTTTGTCGCTGAATCGAGGGAAGTCATGGGCCGATCCTGTCAAACCCCCGGCCGGACGCGACATTCTGGGCCGCATGGACGCGGTGAGAGTTTCGGCACTCCGGCAGCACCTGGCGGGCACCGGCTGGCTGGAGGCGGTCGGCGGCTTCGCCGGATCGCTGCGGCGCTCGGTGTCACGGCGCACGGCCGGCGAGCTGCTGCTGGTCGGCACCGAGGCGTACGAGCCCTGGCATCTGGCCGCGCACCTGGCGGACGAGGCCGCCTGGTCGGCCGTCCCCCGACTGGTGCCCACCCTGCTGCGGCACGCTCCGCCGGCCGGCGCCCCGTCGCACCTCGCGCACGGCCTGCGCCGGCTCACCGGGGCCGGGCGCGGCGCCACCGTCCTGGTGGTGGCGCCGGAGGCGGCCGGCCCGACACTGCTGGAACGGGTGCAGGACGCCCGCCGGCACGGCGCGACCGTGCTCGCACTGGACGGCGCCGCCCCCGCCGAGCCGGGCGACCTCGGCGGGCTCGCGCACGAGCGGCTCGCCGTCGGCACCGCCGACGAGCAGCCCTTCGACCTCGCCCAGCACCTGGTCAGCGCCGCCGCCGGGCGGCCCCCGGGCCACCGCGCCGCGCTGGACCGGCTCGCCGAACTCGCCGGCCGGCTGACCGTACCGCCCGCGATCAGCCGCTGGTAGCCCGGCCCACCCCGCCCCGGCCCGACCGTGACGGCCGGACGCCGACCATGACGGCCGTGTGCCGGGCTGAAAAACCCTTTGCGAACCCGGCGGCCCGCGTTCGAGGATGCTGGTTCGTGAACGACGACGAACCCCCGCATCCCCCCGGCACCTCCGGACGGTCTCGCACGCTGCTGCGCTCGCTCGCGCCCGACCTCTCGCCCTGGCGCGCCTCCCGCGACTTCCGCTTCCTCTGGCTCTCCGGCTGCGTCACCAGCTTCGGCAGCTACCTGACCTACGTCGCCGTGCCGATGCAGATCAAGGAACTGACCGGTTCCTCCTTCGCGGTCGGCCTGATCGGCGCCTTCGAGCTCGTCCCGCTGATCGTCTTCGGCCTGTGGGGCGGCGCCCTCGCCGACGCCCTGGACCGCCGGAAGCTGGTGCTGCGCGCCGAGGCCGGGCTGGGCCTGCTCGCCGGCCTGCTGCTGCTCAACGCGCTGCTGCCGTCCCCGCTGCTCTGGCCGATCTACCTGGTCGCCGCGCTGGTCGCGGCCTGCGACGGGTTGCAGCGCCCGGCCCTGGACTCGCTCACCCCGCGGATCGTCCCGCACCAGCACCTGACCGCCGCGTTCGCGCTCAACTCCCTGTACCGCAACGCCGCTTCGGTGGCCGGGCCGGCGCTGGCCGGCGTCGTGGTGGCGTTCTCCGGGGTGGGGACGGCGTACGCGCTGGACGTGCTCACCTTCGCCGCCTCGCTGCTGCTGCTCGTCCGGATCCGGGCGGTGCCGCCGGCCACCGGCGCCGAGCGGCCGTCGGTGCGGGCGGTGCTCACCGGCATCCGGTACGCGTGGAGCCGCAAGGACCTGCTCGGCACCTACACGATCGACCTCTGCGCGATGCTGTTCGCCTTCCCGGTGGCCGTCTTCCCCTTCCTGGCCTCCGAGTTGGGCGCGGACTGGGCGCTCGGCCCGATGTACGCGGCCTCCGCGGCCGGCGCCCTGCTGGTCGGGGCGACCAGCGGCTGGACGTCCCGGATCCACCGGCACGGCCGGCTGCTGGTGGTCGCCGCCGTCGGCTGGGGCGCGGCCATGGCCCTGGCCGGCCTGTCCGGGAGCATCTGGCTGGTGCTGCTCGGCCTGGCGCTGGCCGGCGGCGCCGACGAGATCAGCGGGCTGGCCCGCTCGACCATGTGGAACCAGTCCATCCCGGACGAGGTGCGCGGCCGGATGGCCGGCGTCGAACTGCTCAGCTACTCCGTCGGCCCCCAGCTCGGCCAGGTCCGGGCCGGCACCATGGCCGGGCTGGTCGGCGTCCGCGCCGCCGTCTGGAGCGGCGGTCTGATCTGCGTCGCCGCCGTCGTCGTGGTGGCCGCCGCGCTGCCCAAGCTGCTCGCCTACGACGACCGCACCGACCCGCACACCGCCGCCGTCCGCGCCGGGCACGAGCGCGCGGAGCGCGAGCGGGAACAGCAGCGCGAGCGGGGGCAGCAAGGCGAGCGGGAGGCCGCCGCGGCGACGGACTGACACCGACTTGCTGACGGCGCCGGCTTGACGGCAGAAAGCCGGACGCCGCCCCGGCCGCTACTCGCCGCCGCCGTCCTTCGGCGTGTCGTTCCAGCGCTCGTCCCCCTGCCGCCACTCCCGGTTGCGCTCGTCGGCGAGTTGCAGGGCGTGCGCGGCCTCCTCCGGGCTGTCGTACGGGCCGAGGCGGTCCTTGGCGGGGCACTCCGGCCCCTCCTCGACCTTGCCGTGCTTGATGCAGTAGAACCACTCGCCGGGCTTTCCGGTCGGCTTGCGGTGGAATCCCAGGGGCATGGTGCCCTCCCGTCGACGCGATGGGGTCGTACCGATCATTCCCCGGCCGGGGCCTCCGCGCACACCGCCCGGGCGCGCCAGGGGCGGCCGTTAGACTCGCGGCCATGGCTCTCGTACCCGGCATCCAGTCCCCCACCCGCAAGGTCCCGGCGCACATCGCGCGCCCCGAGTACGTCGGGCGGCCCGCCCCGACGCCGTACACCGGGCCCGAGGTGCAGACCGCCGAGACGATCGAGAAGATGCGGATCGCGAGCCGGATCGCCGCCCAGGCGATGGCGGAGGCCGCCAAGCTGATCGCCCCCGGCGTCACCACCGACGCGCTGGACGCCGTCGCCCACACCTACATGTGCGACCACGACGCGTACCCGTCCGACCTCGGCTACCGCGGCTTCCCCAAGTCGGTCTGCACCTCGATCAACGAGGTGATCTGCCACGGCATCCCGGACTCGACCGTGCTCCAGGACGGCGACATCGTCAACATCGACGCCACCGCGTACATCCACGGGGTGCACGGCGACCTCAACGCCACCTACCTGGTCGGCGACGTCGACGAGGAGTCCCGGCTGCTGGTCGAGCGGACCCGCGAATCCCTCGACCGGGCGATCAAGGCCGTCAAGCCCGGCCGTCAGATCAACGTGATCGGGCGGGTCATCGAGTCCTACGCCAAGCGCTTCGACTACGGCGTGGTGCGGGACTTCACCGGGCACGGCATCAACACGTCGTTCCACTCCGGCCTGATCATCCCGCACTACGACAGCGAGCGGGCCACCGAGGTGATCAAGCCGGGGATGACCTTCACCATCGAGCCGATGCTCACCCTGGGCACCTACGACTACGAGATCTGGCCGGACGGCTGGACGGTCGTCACCAAGGACCGCAAGCGCACCGCCCAGTTCGAGCACACCCTGGTGGTCACGGCGGACGGCGCGGAGGTCCTCACCCTGCCGTGACCCCGGCCGGGCGCCGGGCGGCCCCTGGAAACCGCCGAGCCGCCGAGCCGTGGGGCGCCGGTTCAGCCGATGAGCCACTGCTCCTCGGCGACGGCGCCCACCTCGGTGCAGGCGTCGGTGAGCACGTCCAGGACGCGCAGCGGGTCCGGCAGCGGCTGCTCGGGCCCGCGCAGCCACCGCACCTGCGAGCCGTCCGGCAGCGCGGCCGGCGGCAGCAGGGTGTACGAGCCGCGGCAGTGCCAGCGCAGGCCGGGGTGCTCGGACATGGTGTCCGGGGTGGAGTCGAGGACGCTCGGCCACCACTCGTCCTCGTCCTGCGGGGTGCCCCGGGTGGCGGTGAAGAACAGGTAGCGGTCCTCGCCGACGGCGGCGACCGGGCCCTCGACGCCCCGCTCGGTCAGCCGTTCCAGGGCCAGCCGGCCGGCCTCGACCGGGACGTCCAGCACGTCGTGGGCGCGCCCGGTGGCGGTGATGAAGTTGGTCTGCGGATCGCGGGCGAGCCAGCGGGCGAGCTGCTCGGGATCGGTGGTGGCCTGGGTCTGCCAGGCGAAGGAGACCGGGTGCTGGGCGGGGGCCGGACAGGCCACCCGGTCGCAGGAACAGCGGTAGCCGGCCGGATGCGCGGCCGGCGCGAGCGGGAATCCGGCGCGCACCGCGCCGAGCAGCTGATCGAGTCGGGCGGCGGGGCCGTCCACGTCACCCGACCGGGCCCGCTGACGCTCACGCTTCTGCCACCAGGTCGTCCACCTGCCGCCGGCTTCCATCGGGCCCCTTCCGCGCACTGCCGTACCTGGTGCGGCACAGCGTTCGACGTACCACTCCGACGCAACGCACAGCGCCCCCCGCTGCTTCCCGGGGCGGTGCTCGGCCCTGCTGTCCACGCCCTGCCGACCGGGAACCGGGGTCACCGGAGGGCCGACGCCCGGGTCACGGTACGCAGTCGCGGCAGCACGCTGTCCGCGCCAGGTCGGCCGGAGGGCGCGCGGATCCGCGCCCCGCCCGGCCCGTACGGGGCCCGCTGACCCGGGTGAACCCCGGGGGCGTAACAGGAAGGATAAGGGTGCGCGGGGCCTCCGGATGACCGGGGGCGGTGCCTCTCCGGTCACACTCCCCGCACCCGGCAGGATCCGCCGGACGGGCCCCGGGCGTGTGCGCCGGTCACCCGTGCGGAGGTGAGACCCTGGTGGGGTGAAGAGCGCGGACACCGAATTCGTCGGCGGCCCCCTGGACGGCCGCATCCTCCCCATCCCGCTGGGGCCGATGTTCGGCGTGCCGAAGACCTACAAGGTGCCGGTCCCCGCGCACGGCGACTCCCCCGCGCGCACACTGGTGTACGTCCGGTCCAAGCAGGTGCGGGGCATCAGCTGGCACTGGCGCTACGAGTTCGACGAGGCGGCCACCGCCCGCGCGTCCGGCTGACGGCCGCACCGCCCGCGCCGGCCGCCGCCCCCAGCCTCCCCGGGAGGACGGCATGGCGAGAACGGCACGGCACCCCCGCAGCCGCCCCCAGGCGGTCGCGCACCACAACCGGCAGGTCGCCGGCGTCACCGGGGCGCTGCTGGTGGCGGTGTGCGTCTACACCGTGGTGATCGGCCCGAACGGCTGGCTCTGGTTCGGCTGGGCGGTGCTGCTGCTCGCCTGCGTGGCCCTGTTCACGGTCCACCCCTGAGCAGCCGCACCGCCTGTGCCCAGCCCCCCACGCCGGTCAGTCCTCCTCGGCGAGGATCAGGTAGAGCTTCTTGCGCGCCTCGGTGAGCACCGCCAGGCCCTTGGCGCGCTGCGCCTCGGTGCCCGTCGCCATCACCTGGCGGATCGCCTGGTCGACCGCGGCCAGCGCCTGGCCGACCTCCTGGACGGCCTCCCAGTCGACCTCCCGGCCGGCCTCCGCCCACGGCTCGGCGGGCCCCGCCTCGGCCTCGGCCCGGCCCGCCTCGGTGAGCGACACCAGGCGCTTGCCGCCGACCTCCTCCGCGGTGATCAGGCCCTCCTCCTCCAGCAGTTGGAGGTTGGGGTAGATCGAGCCCGGGCTCGGCCGCCAGGCCCCACCCGTCCGCTCGGAGATCTCGGCGATCATCTCGTAGCCGTGCATCGGCCGCTCCTTGAGCAGCGCCAGCAGCGAGGCCCTGACGTCCCCGCGCCGCGCCCGGCCGCCGCGCCGCCCGTGCGGACCGCCGCGGCGCCCGCCGTGCCCGCCGAAGCCGTGCCCGAACGGACCGCCCATCGGCCGCCCGGGGCCACCGCCGCCGAACCGCGGCGGGCCGGAGCCGCCGAATGCCACCCCGCCCGCGCACACCCCCCCGGCGAAGTCCGGCCCCCGCCCCCCGCGCCCCCCCCCCCCCGGGCGCCGGGGGGGCGCGCGGGGGGCGCGGCCCCCGCGCCGGCCGCCCACCCCGGACTCCCGGCGGTAGATCTGCGCCTGCGACCCTCCGAGGTGCACGGTGGCGGCCCTGGCCACGTCGGTGTTGCGCCACGGGATCGCCTCGGACACCAGGAAGTCGACCTTGGCCGCCGCGGGCCCGTACCGGAACCTGCCGAGTCGTCGCCGGTAGGCGGCGGGCAGTCGGTCGCCCGCCACGGCCGAGAACTCCTTCGGCCCGGTGTCGAACATGACGACGCGCGAACCGCGCACCTGCGCCAGCTCGGTGATGCGCGCACCGGTGTGGATCAGCCCGCCGTGGCGCCGGATGTCCTCGGCCAGGCCGGCCGCGATCTCCGAGCTCCCGCCGCGCGGCACCGGCCACCCCGAACTGTGCGCCAGGTGGCCGAGGAAGACCGACACGGCCCCGCCGACGATGCTGGGGAGCCTGCCGACGGCGTGCGCGGCCACCCCGGCGAGGAGGGCGGCCGCCTCGTCGGTCGCGAACCGGCGCGTGGCGAGCGCCGTCCCGTGGACCAGGGACCGCCACGCGAGCATCGCCGGAGTCCGCAGGGACGCGGGGACGGAGCGGAAGTCGGAGAGGAAGAGCTCCCCGATCTCGGTGCTGCGGCCGATGAGCGGTGCCATCAGCCGCCGCCAGCCGGCGCCGTCACGGCCCAGTGCGTCGCAGGTCCGGTCGAGGTCGCGGTACGCCACGGCGGCCCGCCCGTCAGCCAGCGGATGGGCGTAGGACGCTTCCGCCTGGAGCAGGTCGATGCCGCGGGCCGACAGGTCGAACCGGCGGAGGAACGGCGAGACGGCGGCCATCGGATGGACGGCGGAGCAGATGTCGTGCCGTACGTCGCTGTCGAACAGCGCGTGCGTGCGCAGGCCGCCGCCGATCTCGTCCTGGCTCTCGTAGACGTCCACGTGCAGCCCGGCGCGGGCGAAGGTGACGGCCGCCGCCAGGCCGTTCGGCCCGCTGCCCACGACCGCGACGTCGCTGTTCCATTTCATGCTCGGCCCGCCTCGTTCGTGGTCGGTCCGCCGCGCGGGATTCCACGGGCGGGGCGGCCGCTCACCGGGAGCTGGTGCTACCGGCGGCCCTCCGCATCGAACATTCCTTCCAGCTCCTTCAGGACCGACGGCAGGTAGAAGCCGGTCTCGCCCTCCCATTTTCGCTTCCCGACGCTGTAGGCCGCGACGGTTTGGCTGACCGAGACGTTCGGGCGCTGCAGCAGGAGCTCCATGTTGCGTTCGACGACGGCATTTCCGGCCGGAAAGGCGGTGGCGAGCACGATCGGCTTGTCGGTGATCTGCAACGCCATGGTGGCGGGGGTGTTGCAGTTTCCCGCGGCGAGCCGCATGGCGAAATCGAGCGTCGCGGGAAAGACGGCGAAGGCGTCGACGCGTTCGCCGATCTCCACGTGCGCGGATTCCGGGAGGGAGGGGTCGGCGTAGTCGTCGGTCCACACGTCGCCGCCCACCAGTCGGCGCAGCGCGTCGAGCGTCACGAAACGCTGTGCGGACCTGGTCACCAGGAGGTCGCTCGTGATCCGGGGAAACGACTGGCGCAGCCAGTGCAGCCAGTACGGCGTGAGCGCGGCGTTGATGGATCCGGTCACGATGAACAGGATCCGCTTCTCGCCCAGATCGGGGATCTCCTGATTGCCGGCGCTTCCGGCGCTTCCGGCGCTTCCGGCGTTTCCGGTGTTTCCAGCGCTTCCGCCGGTTCCGCTGCTTTCGGTGCTTTCGGGCATCTCGGTATTCCCCCGGTTCACAGGGCGAGTTCCGGCGAGATCATGATGGGCTTGATCCCGTCGGCACCCTCGGTCGGGACGGACGCCACGATCATGAACTGGTAGTCGCCCGACTCGCTGCTCTTCCTGCACGCGTCCCGCACGGCCCCGGCCATCAGGTTGTACCCGTCGCTGTTCAGCATCCACTCGAACATGGCCCCGTTCGAGGCGAGCGTGCGCACCTGCGACGCCATGTCGAACAGCGCCTTGGGAACCCGGCTCCCCGGGTTCCACAGCACGGCGAGCGGCTTCGCCTCGTTCCGCATGGCCAGGTCGGCCCACGTGGTCCAGCCGTCCGCGGGCGTCGCGCGCGTGCGGTAGAAGACGTACAGGTCCTCGATGCCGGGGTTCGGGGCGAAGAAGCGCCATTGCGGCAGGTCGGGGAAGAACGGCAGGCGCATCTTGATCGGCAGCTTGTCGTCGGGCAGGTTCTCGAAGACCGTCAGCACGACGTGCGTCACCAGGGCGGCCTTGACCAGGGACGCGACGGCCCTGCGCCACGCGCTCATGAGTTCTCCAGGATGATCGCCGCCGTCTGCTGCGCCAGGGCGGGCTTGGCGATGATGGACCGGTGGCTGCTCGCCGGCACGACGTGGAAGTCCGCGGCGACCCGCTCGCTGAGCTTGCGCTGCTGCTCGGTGTTGTTGGCGGCCGAGATGACGACGCGCCGCAGCGGCCCGGCGGCCACGAAGTCCTGCCCGGCGAGGGGCTCGTGCAGGTACTCCTGGCGAGCCGCCAGCAGCACCTGGGGGCTGGAGATCGAGGCCAGGTACGCCCGTTGGATGTCCGGGCGGTATTCGAGTTCCCGCTCGGTGGGGCTCGTCAGCCAGCGGGTGGTGCCCAGGGCCGAGCCGAGCAGCCGTCGCGCGGTGTCCTGGTTGTAGCGCGCCACCCGCCTCTTCGACCCGCGGTCCTCACCGAGGAGGACGGCGTCCGTCCCGTCGACGATGTGCAGGACGGTGGCGCGCTCGCGCACGTACGCGGACTCCGCCGCGACGTTCATGGCGGTGAGGGCGCCGATCGAGTGGCCGCACAGGACGACGTCGCCCTGCGGCGCGAGCTGTTGCAGGAGGAACTCGACCAACTGGGCCGGCCGCAGCCTGCTCTTCGAGCGCCAGTACCCGCTGCGGTGGTAGCGCAGCACCCGGAAGCGCCGGCTGAGCAGCCCGGCCACCCAGTCCCAGGATTCCAGCGGCGCGCCCAGGCCGCTTTCGAGGACCGCGACGGGGGCGGTGGGGCCGAGCTCCCCGCCATCGAGCGCGTACTCGATCGCGAGGCCGTCCGGGCCCTGGATCAGGGAGGTCCCCTTGAGCCCGCCGCGCCGGGTGTACTCCTCCTCCAGGCGGATGTACGAGAGGTAGGCGCTGACCACGGCGGCGGCCCCGAAGGTGGCGACCACCTGGCGTTCGAACCTCATCCCCGGCCCCCGTTCCTGGGGAGGCGGTCCACGGCGTAGAGGACCGCCGCGTGGGCCGAGCTGAATCCCCAGAAGAACCGCGGCAGGCCCATCGTCACGGCGATGCCCAGGTGGAAGAGCTTGACGCCGGCCAGGGCCCTGCGGGCGTCCGCCGGTGCCAGCAGGTAGACGACCGGGAACCCCGTCTCCCAGACGATGGTGAACCACGTCATCGAACTGCACAGCAGCGGGCTCTTCTTCAGCCACTTGGCGACCGCGCTGTCCCCGTACTGCTGGGTCTGCAGGACCTGTTCCAGCGCCTCGCCCGACCGCCAGGTACTGGAGATCGCCTTCGCCGCGCCGGCGGTCACGTAGGCGATGAAGGTCTGGGCGTTGACCGCGCGCAGGAAGAGGTCGTCGGACTTCTCGGCCTCGGGGACCAAGGCGGTGAGCACGCGGTAGCCGCAGATCAGGGCGGCCATGTGGTCCGCCCCGTCCCTGCCGAACGAGGTGCGGTACTTGCTCAGGCCGCTGGAGGCCAGCATCAGGCCGGCTCCGGTGATCTGCTGCGCCCGGCTCCTGCGGCCGGTCAGGGTCAGCGCTCCGCCGACGACGCCCATGGCCTTGATGGCGACGGCGCCGCCGCGGCTGTCGATCGCCTTGCGGAGAGCCTGCGGGACGACGCTGCGATCGCGTTTCGAACTCAGGCCCTGCAAAAGGCCGTTGGGTCCGTAGGCGGCTGTCCGGGTCAAGGCTTCGAGGCCGCTGATGATCTCGCCCACCGCGGCCGGGGCCAGCGTCCAGTAATGCGCGTCCTCGCGCGATATGGGGTGGGAAGGCTCGTTGACGATCTTAGTGAATGGCATTCACGCGTCCTCGTGCTCCGGTCGAGCGGGGCCGGAAAGGGGAACCGCTCGTCCCCCTTTCCGGCCCGTCTGCTCACATGGGTGGTGTCACCGGTGGGTCAGTTGGTTCAGCAGCCGAGGCAGATCGTGCTGCCCGTCACGACGACCTCGCACACGGCGATGATGGTGGGGGTGGTCATCGCGGGAGCGTTGTGTGCGTTCACGAAACCCTCCTGCGCCTCCGCGAACGAAGCGTTGACGGCATCGGTCACGAACTCGACACGCGATTCGGTGGCGTTCACTCTTTCTCCTTTTGATGGTGGAGACAGCGGCCAACCCACAGAGGACCGACGTCCGCTGCCGGCCGCTGCCGTTCGACCATATGTCGTTTCGGTAACCACGGGAAGACCCTTGATGTGTTCATGGTGTGCACAATGCGAATCGGCGGCGGATAATTTCGAAGAAATTGACCAATTCCATTGTAGGTGGACATTCCTCGAATTCTGTGCAATGCCCCTTTTGTTGCGGAGTCCCCGGGTGTTCCTGTATTCGATCATTGATATCGCAGGTCAGGCCTTGATCGAGAATCCGGGCGGGTGGCGGATTCCGCCGAACAGTCCGTATGGCCTCGAATCACCCCATTTGACTTGACGGCCTCGGGTTCGGGTTCCGGTTCGGCCGGAGGGCGCATGTCGGGCCGCCCGGAGGGTGTATTTGGGTCGGCTTTGCAGGATTGGGACGCCTTGCTATGATCGGCCCAATGTTCAGAAAAGTGTGAAAATGAACGTTTCGATCATCCGAGAGAAGACGGCTCGTCGATTGAAAAACAAAACCGGCAAGGCGGCGGGCGCACCGCTGCTGCAACTCGTCGACGTCACACACGCGTACGGTGACAGCACCGTGCTCGACCGGGTCTCCCTCCGCATCCACCGTGGTGAGTGCGTTTCCCTGGTCGGGGAGAACGGATCCGGCAAGAGCACCCTGCTCCGCGTGGCGGCCGGACGGGAGAGACCGTCCGGAGGATCGGTCGTCTTCGACGGGGAAGAGATCCACGAGGATTCCCTGGACGTGCGCAAGCGGGTCGCGTCGGTGATGGATCCCGGTGCGTTCTACCCGGACCTCACCGTGCGGGAGCACCTGCGGCTCGTGGCGCTGTCGCACGGCATGGGCGCCGGAGCCGATGCCGCGGTCGACGGGGCGCTGGAGTCGCACCGCCTCACGGCGCAGTCCGAACAGTTCCCCTCGGCCCTGTCCTCCGGACAGACCCAGGCGCTGCTCCTCGCCGCCGCCTTCATCCGGCCGCACGACCTCCTCATCCTCGACGAGCCCGAACAGCGGCTCGACTCCCACGCCCGGACCGCCCTCGCCCGCCTGATCGCGGAGCACCGCGACCGCGGAGCGGCCGTCCTCATGGCCACCCACCACCGGGCCCTGAACGAGGTCGCGGACCAGATCGTCGAAGTCGGCTCGCGTTCGGGGCACTCGGGCCCGTCCGGGGCGGTGCAGGGGGAAGGATGAGCGGCTTGAGCGACAGCGTGGCACCCGCGACCGGGACGAGGGCACGGGTGCCCGACAGGTCGGGGGACTGCACCGCGGACACCCTGCTGTTCCTGCGCGAAGCCCGGAGCGGCACGCGCCAGGAGAAGTGCAGGAGCGCGTGGTTCATTGTCTATACGGTCCTCCTGGTGGGCGGCTGCTGGGGCGTCCCCGCCCTGCTCCAGTGGACGAGTTCGACCCGGGGGGGCCCCCCGCCCCCCCCGGGCGCCGGGCCGAAGCCGCCGAAGGCCTCCCGGCCCTCGAACTCCCGCCCTTCGAAGTCCGGCCCCGGCCCGCGGCGCCAGCCACCGCGCGGACCCTCGCCGCTGAACCGCATTCCCGGATTTCCTCGGTTTCCTGAGCGCATGGCGCTCACCTCCTCGTTCACCGAGCCAGTCGAGTTACTGTCTCGATAGCTCGACGATATATCGGCGACTGTCGCTCGTCAACGGATTCCGACACGAACGGCGCACCGGCGCCCCACCCCACCGCCCGGGCCCCGTCCGGCCGCTACGGTGACGGGCATGGCCGGTGAACGAGACCTCGCGAAGCTGCTGCACGGGATGCGCCCGCTGCTCAACCCGGGGCGGTACGTGTACTGCACGCTGCCCGCCAAGGTGCCCGCGGGCATGCGGCCGGTGGTGACCGTCGCCGAACCCGAAGGGGTCACGGTCGTCGTCGCCCAGGAGGAGGCCGACGCACTCGGGCTGCGCTACGAGTACGTGGCCGCCTGGATCACCCTGCAGATCCACTCCGCCCTGGAGGCCGTCGGCCTCACCGCGGCCGTCGCCGGGCGCCTCGCCGAGGAGGGGATCAGCTGCAACGTGGTGGCCGGCTTCCACCACGACCACCTGTTCGTCACCGCCGACGACGCCGACCGCGCCGTCCGGGCCCTGGAGGAACTGGCCGGCCGCTCCGCCTGACGACGCCGCCGAGTGGCCGCCCCCGCACGGCCCTCCGACACTGGGAACGGCTGCCCGGCCACCCCGGCCGGCCGGCCCCCACCGGAAGGAGACGGCCGCCATGGCCACCTGCGTCACCTGCGGCAACGACTACTGGCTCGCCTTCGAGATCAAGACCATCACCGGCGACACCTACACCTTCGACAGCTTCGAGTGCGCGATGGAGAAGCTCGCGCCGCGCTGCGAGCAGTGCCAGGTCCGCATCGTCGGCCACGGCGTCGAAGTGGCCGGCCGCTTCTTCTGCTGCGCCAACTGCGCCCGCGTCAACGGCGGCCTCGGCGACCAGATCCGCGACGCCGTCGGCGCCCGCCCCGCGTAACGGCAGGCAAGCGGAACAGTCGGCCTGTACCCCCGGTTCTGTCTCCCGGAGCGCTCGCGCGACCGGGGCGGCCCCACGACAAAGGCCCCCTGACCTGCGGCTTCGCAGATCAGGGGGCCTCAGTCAAGCTAGGGCGGCGGAAGAGTCGGCCTGTACGCCGGGTTCTGTCTCCCGGGGTCGTCTGCTTGGCTCAGGTCCGGCCAACGGGGACCGAACGGCTCTCAGGCCTGCAGCCAGGCAGGATGACGCCGCGGATCAGACCTCCTCGGGCCCGAGCTTCCGCAGGTACTCGTCGATCGCCTTGCCGATTGCCGATCCGAGCCCGACCGGCACGGCATTGCCGATTTGACGGGCGATCTGGATCTTGGAACCGTGCCAGACGAAATCCCTGGGAAAGCCCTGGATCAACGCCGCCTCGTAGTGGGTGATCGGTCGGTCCGCCACCGGGTGCAGGTAACGCCCCTTCTCCGGCTTGTAGAACTCGGTACGGATGGTCACCGAGGGCCGATCGGCGTGCAGCCGTCCCATCACGTCGCCCGAACCGTTGTTGTGCCGATCCCAGCTCTCCGTCGAGAGCGGGGTCGCCTTTCCGTCGATGACGGCGGTCTTGTCCCGCAGGTTCTTACGGTTGCCTCCGGCCGGAATCGCGGCGTACCGCGCGATCGAGAGCGGACGCGGTTCCCGACCGATGTGCAGTTCGGTGGTCCGGTACGGCCCCGGAACACCGCCGTCCGCCGCCGCCCGGTCGGGCAGGTCGATCCCGTCCACGGTCTTGGCGACGTGGTCGAAAACGGCCTCCTGAACCGTGCGCCAGAGCGGGCGGCCCGTGAGGTCGGGCTCCCGGACGTGGGTGGCTGACGGATGACTCAGCGGCCGCTTGCCGGGGTGTCGTCGGATCACGTCCTTGCGGGTGCCGATCACGATGGTCCGGCGGCGCGCCTGGGGCACCCCGTAGTCGGCCGCGTTGAGCACGGCGGGGACGATCTCGTAGTCCCCCAACCGATCGTCATCGAGCGCCCTCTTCAAGTCGGCGAACTGTGGCGAGCGCATGAAACGGTCGACGTTCTCGATGATGAAGATCTTCGGTCGGACCAGCCCGACAACGCGCACATACTCCTTCCACAGAAGGTTGCGCGGATCGTCCGGGTCCTCCTTGCCCAGGCCCGAGAACCCCTGGCAGGGCGGACCCCCCACGATCACGTCGGCGTTCAGAACCTCCTCAGGAGGCAACCAACCGGTGATGTCGACGTTGGCGACGTGCCCACCGAAGTTCGCCGCGTAGGTCGCCGCGGCCGCGGCATCGAATTCGACCGCCGCGACGCTGCGGAACGGGCTGCTCTCCGCGCCTTCCGGCCGGTAGCTCTTCGTGAGTCCTGCGGTGAACCCTCCCGCACCTGCGAAAAGATCCACCACGGTGAGCTCACGGGCGGAGCCGTCGTGGTCGGTGAGGTCAGAGTCACGGATGGGCATGGTGTCGGATTCTACTTTGCGATCAAGGCGGTCGGCCCGCCGTACGGGTGTTCCGGCGTCTGCTGGAACGAGTCACGCTCGCGGTCCGAGTACCGCGAGCAGGCTGCGGCCCAACGCCTCGGCCACCACCGGCGGAACCGCCTGGCTGATCTGCCGATAGACGGACGTCTTCCTGCCCTGAACCTTCCAGTCGGTCGGAAGCCCTTGCAGGAGTGCCACCTGCTCCAGGGTAAGTCTCAGCAGTCCTTCGCCCGGCGGGGCCCCACGATCCAGAACGAAGTCGGCGGCGGGCGGCTCGTCCCCCAGGCTCCCCCCGTACACACCCAAACGGGCCCACATGGCCTTGGAGCGCGACGGACCGAGATCGGCGCCCCCGCGCCCCGTCGCGCCCCCCACGATCAGCGGGGCGGGAACATCCGCACCGGCGGCCCACTCTGCGGCGTGGGGCCACCCGCGGGCGGCCATGGATGGCAGCAGTGTCTCGCCCAGCGTGGGCCGCTGGCCGGGAAGCGGGTCGGGCCAGGTGAAATGCTCCATGTCCTCAGCACTCATGGCCACCGCGAAGCCGTGCCCCCTGAGCTGTGGCACACCGAAGTCCACCGCCTGGAGCTCGCCCCTCTCGACCACGTAGCCGAGTTCCTCCGCAGCGGCGAAAACCTTGGCCCGAGCCTCCTCGAACTTGGGCTTCTCCACAAAGTCGGGGATGTTCTCCAGCACCAGAATGCGCGGGCGGACGGCCATGGCCACAGCCAGCGCACCCACGAGCACGTCGCGAGGGTCGCTGGTCGCCTGCTGTCGGCCGGCCGACGTGTACGGGGAGCGGGGCAACCCACACACCATGACATCGACGTTGCCACGGAAGACGGAGTGTTCCGGTCCAAGGTGTTGAAGATCGCCCGTCAACACCTCCCAGGCCGGTCGATTGGTCCTCAGCGTGTCACAGCTGTCCGCGTCGATCTCGATTGCCGCGGCGATCTCGAACCCCGCCCGTTCCAGCCCGAGCGTCATGCCTCCGACCCCGGCGCAGAGATCGATCACCGTCAACGGGGCGTCCTCCGTCACGGTGCTGCCTGCAGCCGAACCCACCGATCTTGCCCCGCTCATACCGGAGCCCTCGATCGTGCGCACGTCGTCCAGCGACGGCCGCTGGGCCGGAATCGGGAACGGAGACTTCGGCTCACGCCCACTGTCCCGGCTTGTGATCGTCGCCAACGACTCCTGGACGAGGCCGCGCAACTCCTCGTCGAGCTCCTTCTCGTCGAGGGCGTCAAAGGAAACGAACGCGCGCAGTCGCAGGATGCGCTTCAGAAAGTCTCGGAAGACCTGCCGATCGGCGACCTCCTCGTCCGGGATGTCGAACTCCTGCCACACCCGAAGGATCCCGCAGACAAGGTGCGAGCTGGCGCCGATGGATGTCCGCCGGGCGAAGACCTGGTCGAAGGCCTCCTCCCCGAGCACCGATAGCGCGTCGTAGAGATCGTCCGGGTCGAGCCGCTCGCCACCCACCAGGTGGGCCCGCCACCAAAGGCGTCCAAAAACGTGACGGGTGATGTCGCGGCCGGTGACGCGTCTCGGGTTGAAACCGGGGAAACGCCACGCGGCCACGTCCGGCATCACGACAAGGGACAGGAACGCCCACAACTGTGGGGACAGGGCCTCGGCAGGGATGATCCCCGCGTCCTTGTAGAGAAGTCGCGCCACCTCGGTGTCGAAGCGCGCCGCCGCCCGCCGGGCTGGCGGCCTGTCGGACTGCGCCGGGAAACCGTTCTTGACAGCCACGGCAACGACCGCATCCCGGAGTGCCGCCAGCCGGTCCGCGGGGAGACGCCGCCCTCCGGTCGCGGCGTAGTACGTGGCGGGGTGGGACACGGCGGCGCGGGTCCGAAGCTCTTCGACCGTCCGGTCCTTGAGCTCCACACACAGTCCGTCGACGGCGGCTGGCAGCAGCTGCGGCATCAGGTAGGCCATCAGGACTCCTTCGCGAAAAGCCGGACGGCGCTCTGGACGCGTGCGGAGAACAGGGAGGGGTCGTTCTCGTACAACTTGCGGAGGCCCTCCAAGGAGGTGTCGGGGAAGTAGGTGTGGACGATCCCGAGCAGCAGGTGCCCGAGCGTGTCCGGTTCGTATCGCCAGTCCTCACGAAGCTCCGGGTTCCGGACCGCGTGCTCGACAAGAAGGCGGACCACATCCGCCCGCAGCGCCGAGTGGACAGGGCGGTCAGCCGGCGTCGGCTGATCGGCCCGCTTCATGGCTTCGAGCACCGACGGCGTCCCGCTGTTGACCAGCAGGACCATCGCGCCCATGGCGGCCGCTCTGGGGTCCGGCCCGATCGACAACAGCCACGGGGCGTCGTCCGGATAACCCGCAAGCTTGAAGTCGACCACTGACATGGGGAACTGGGAGTCGTCACCCTGCAGCCTGACCTGGGCCTCGTCCCGCCAGAGGATCGACCCGGCGCGGCCGGCGGTCCAGAGGGACATCGTGTTCACCCGCGAAGTCAGGACGAGTTGAGTGTCCAACACCAGCACCCCACCGCTCTCCCGGCCGTGCACAGTGAAGGAGACGGGTACCACCGTCGCCCCCACGGCCGGCAGCGTGACGCGATGTGCCCGCACTCTCAGCCCGGAGCCGGAGGAACTCCAGACGACCACCAATGTCAGCTCTGCCTCGACGGGGAGTCCGGTGGACCGGCGAACCGCGTCGACGTCGATGCGCACCTCGCGTTCGAGGTGGAGATCGTACTGGTAGTCCCAGTCCGGGATGAACGACGGGAGCGGCCCACGCCCCTCCCCGTCCAGGCGGACCGACCAGCCGTCCGCGGACACCTCGTCGTTCTGCGGCCGCCGGTAGGGGAACACCTGACGGCTCATGCGGACACCTCCCTGAACCCGGCTTCGAGTGTCACCTGCGTTACGGTGTCGGGCGCCGGCCTGACCAGAAGAGACCAGACCTTCCCGTCTCCGCCTTCCGCTTGCAGAATCCTCGCGGTCGCGAAGTCACCCGCGTCGGACACCCAACCAACCACCTCAGGCACCGCCGCACCCTCCGGTGGTGAATCCTCCCGACCGCCTCCGCCCAGGGTGACACCGAGAACCGCCTTCACCTCATACGGTCCGCAGTCCGGCAGCTGGAAACGCTGGACCACCACCGGTCGGCCCTCGAAGGTGTCCGGAAACGGGGCGTCCAGGTGCCGGACCCGGGCACCGCGCCTACCGGACCGGTCCACCGTCGTGTCCGATGTGCCATTGGCCACCGAGCCGACTGCCGCCGTACCGGACCGACCCCCCGATCGGCGACTCCACCCGGGCGGGCCGAACACGGCCCCGCCCCCCTGTCCGGCGGCGCCGACCATGAGACCCGACATCAACCGGCTCATGCGGGCGAGCGAGACACCATCGCCGGACTCCACACCCTGCGCTCGCGGGGCGGCCGCCTCCTTCATTTCGCGCTTGATCTCCCGCATGGCCCAACCGGCCAGACGGTGCTCGTCCCCGCTCAGCTTTTCGACCAACCAGTCGTCGTGAGTGGCCGGCTCGCTGGCCGCGAAGACACGGTCCATTGCGGAGTCCGCTCGGAAGACCGCTGCGTACCCCATCGCCTCGTCCGTGGGCGCAGGCCCTTCGAGGTACCTCACGACCAGATCGACGGGCCGCATCAGACATGTGTGGTGCACCCGCCCGACGATGCCGGCCTCCCGCGCCGGTGGGGGCGGTTCACCGAACGGCGAGATCAACGGCTTGAGTCCGAAGGTGCCCAGGATCCGGCCGAGGCTCCGGTGCGCGATCGGCCTGTCCATCGAGCGGAACGCGTGCACGAAGGGCCCCAGGTGCGGGACCGTGGCCGGTTCGGGCACCGGCACCATGGTGCCGTCGTGCACGGCGGATAGACGAAGGGGCGGCTTGCCGTCGGCACCGGGGAGCATCTTGGGCCACAGGTTCCAGACCATGGCATCGGCGATCCACCGCATCCCTTCGGCCGCGGTGCGGTCTCCGAAGTCGGGGTCGACGATCGCGATCGTCGTCCCGGTCACACCTTCGGGGAACGGGCGCAGGCCGAGTTCGCTGGCTACGGTGTCAGCCGTTTCCCCCGTCAGCGGCTCGACGTACGACACACCTGTCTGATCCCCCCGGTCCCGAACCTCGCCCCAGTAGTGGCGCCCGGTAAAGGATCGGGGACCGAGAACGGTCTCCGTGGTGTACCGCTCGTGGAGCGCCCACCCGATGAGGCGGGTCTCGATCCGGTTCCCGACCCGACAACGGGTGTGGACGAGCACGGTATGTGCGGCGGACGCGAGGTGGAAGACCACCCGGCCCGCCCCGTACGTACCACCCCGGCCCTCCGCGTCCTGGGAATCGCCGACGTTCCTCACGAACGCGACGAAGTCCGAGGCCTCCTCCGACACCTCGTCGGCCCGGGTCGGACCGCCGAGGCCCTTGGTGCCGAGGTCCGTGACCATGAGCATCCTCGGCGCCGAACGGTGGAGGGACGCCCGCAACGGCAGGTGAGCGGGCGTCGGCGCGTCGCGTTCGAGCAGCGCACGCCACGCCGGCGCCTCGGCCGGGCCGAGCGTGCGCAGTTCGATCCTGAAGTCGACCGGCCCGTCCCCGGCGCGGGCGTCCCAGCTGTTCTGGGCCGACTCCCGCACGAGCAGGGTCAGGTTATCGAGTTCCGTCGCATCGAGCCGACGCAGCAGTAGGGACCCGCCGTTCCCGCCGCCCGGTCCGTGCTGTTCCGAGAACCATCGCGGCACCGTCGTCACGCGTTCCGCCCCATTCGTATCAGCAGCTCGTCGACGACGCCAGGCTCCAGCGGCTCCGCACGCACCCCGACCAGGTCGACCACGTATCCGACATCCAACACGCCTTCGGGTACGCCGTCGACAAGCGAGCCCACCATCAACCGCGGGAACGTTTCATCGACCGTGTACCACCGGCTCTCCACCAACCGGAGTCGGCGATCGGCCTGCGGGTCGCCCGAGCCGGACCGGTACCCCGCGCTCAGCAGCCCGGCCATGAACCCGGACTCGTCGTCGCAGAGGTCGCGCACCCGTTGGACCCGCTCCTTCAGGGTCTCGCCGTCGACGCGCTCCTCGAACCTGTGCCAGCCCAGCAGAAGATCGCCGCCGTCCGGCTCCTCAAGCTGGTCCAGGCCGTGCACATGGACGGTCCTCCGTTCCGAGGCGTCGATGGTGCTCTTCACCTCGACGGCATGGCGTCCGTCGGTGAAGTCGTGGCGTTGCCCGTCGGGGCCCACCCAGAGCCGAACGGCCCCCGGGTCGATCGTCAGCAACCGCTCCAGAACTGACAGTTCACCATGCAACCCGACGAGCTGTTCACGGCTGAGCATCCTCGGGACCCCGGCGAACAACCGGCGCCAGCGGTCCACGACCGCAAGGGCCGTCCGGTATGGGCGCGAACCATCCGCTTCCAGGGCGAGGAGGACGTCCTTGCACAGCCCGGTGAAGACGTCGTCAAGCTCCCTGAGCGCACAGGTGATGTCGGCGTACCGTCCGTACCGGTTGTCGTCCTGCAACGGCCGTTCGTATATGCGCAGAGCCGCTCCGGCCACGCTGCCGGCCACGCTCTGACGTCGCTGCAGAGGCACCAGGAGGTGTCGAAATCCGTGGCCGTCCACCGCTGCCAGCAGCCGCCCCAGTTCCGTGTCGACCGGCAACTCCGAGGTCCGAACGACATCGGCGCCACCGGCAGGGCCAACGCCGAGAGCCACCCAGTGATCCTCGAGAATCCTCTGAAGGCCTCCGTCCGTCATCAGCCCTGCTCCTCGTAGAGCGCGGCCGAGAGGTCCTCCTCCGGCATCGCGTCCAGATCGTCGTCCTGCACGACACCGGAGAGGTCCGCGCTGTACCAGTCCACCTTGCTGTCCTCGCCACGCGGCACGGGGAACACCATGCCCACACCGATCACGTGGTCGACGGCGTCCAGCGGGAGACGCTCCTTGCGCCTGGTCGGCGAAACCCGGTCGATCGGGTAGAGGACGAGCAGCCCGGTGTCCGGCAGTTGGGTCTGCCGGAGGTGCTTGAGCACGTCCTCGGTGACCTTTCCGCCGGACCAGCCCTTGAGGTCCAGGTCGATACCGGCGTCGATCGGATTCATCAGGGTCTTGATGTCCGCGGCCGCCGGATCGGCCGTGATCTGCCGCGCGCGAACGATCCGGTCGACGGCGATGCCCTCGACGAACTCGTAGAGCATGTCCGACGAACCGCTCGGGGCGTTGCCCACCACCGCGACGTTCCAGCGCCGCAGACCTCCTCCGTTACGGGCCCGGGTGCGCTTCTCGATGTACTCCCGCAGCAGCTTCGTATCGCAGTCCATCGACTTCTCATGGAATCGGTACTCGTCCAGGAACCTGAGAACCAGGCCATGCGAGACGTCCCTCAGCACGTGCCTACCAGGCCGGCCGTGAACCGTGTGGTCCTCGTGCCGCGCACCGTCGAGCTTCAACGCGTCACGGAGCAGCCCGCTGGCGGCCTCCTGATTGGCCTGCAGCCAGGCCGCGTCGTGCGTGTGGAAGTACCGGGTCTGAATGCGCTGGCCGCCGTACGACGAACTCGCCTTGATCGCATCGCGCATCTTCGCGGCCGCGGTGATCCTCAGCGAAGGGTGACTGCGCAGGCGGACCGCGAAGGTCTCCGGCGTCTTGTCCTCGACGAGGTAGCGGTCAATGTCACGCCGCATCTCCGCCTCGACCATCGCGATGTGCCGGAACGAGTCACGCAGGTCGTCCGTCATCCACACGCGCGGCAGGTCCGCATAGCCGTTGCGGAAGCCGAACCAGCGCCCCATCTGGAGGAGCGTGTCGTACGTGGACGCACCACGAACGAAGTAGCTGACGATCAGGCCTTCCAGAGTCAGGCCGCGGGAGAGGGTGTTCCCTCCGACCGCGATCGCCGTGACCGGACCGTTCTCGTAGTCGAGGCGCTCAAGGCTCGTGGAGTTGTCCAGTATGATCCGGCACTCCACGAGAACCCCGGGCAGGTGTTCCACGAGCTCGTCGAACGAGGTCTCCGTCTCGTCGAACTCGCTCGCGTCCACACGGCCGGTCTCGCTCCCCCACAGGCGGCGCAGCTCGCCGAGTGCGGCCGTGTCTCCGCGCTCGACCAGCGCGGAGACCTCCTCTCGGAAGTCCTCAAGCGGCGCCTTGAAGCTCTCGTGCACAGCAGTGCCGACGCTGGTGTGGACGAGCATCGTGGAATGACGGTTCCCTGTGCCACGGAAGCGACGGGCGGCGGTCGCGAGCCAGAAGTAGAGAACGGACTCGCGCAGGGCTCCCTCGATCTCGGGAACGAATCCGTCGATCTCATCGCGTCCGGGCCGGACCAGAGGGATCTCCTCGTACGGGACCGTACGGATCATGTCGTAGCCGTCCGGAACGTCCTCCGGGTCCTCCCCATCGATCGGCTGCCGACCGAACAGCACCTCGGTCCCGAAGTGCCCCTTCGGCTTCGGCAGGTTGACGATGAAATCCTTGGGGTAAAGGTCCCCGGCGGCCGGGTCGATCAGCAGGTTCGCGAACGGGGTGGCCGTGTAGCCCACGTAGCCGACACGTGGGAAGAGGTCGATGATCTCCCGGATCAACGGGTTCGTCGTCTTGGAGGCGACACTGGCCTGGTCCGCCTCGTCGTCGATGATGAGCGTGGGGCACGTCTTCAGATAGTCGGGCGCCTGCTCGAGCCAGCTCTTGAGTTTCTTCAACCGGGGAACGTTCTTCTTCACCACGCAGAGCACGTGCTGCCCGTTGCTCTGGGCGAAGAAGGCCGCCGGATTGCCGTGCGGTTCGAAGTCGCCCTCCGTCTTGGTCAGCGTGTGCCACTGGTCCAGCACCGGATCCACCAGCTGGTCCTGAAGCCTCAGCTGGGTCTGCCTGCGCAGGCCGTTGTGCATGCCGGCCAGAACGATGAAGAACTTGTATCCGGCGTCTGCCGCCTTGGCGATCAGCGCCGTGAAGTTGGTGGTCTTCCCGGACTGGACGTATCCGACGACCAGCCCGCGAGTGGAGAACGACTTCTCCAAAGGGTGGTCGAGCATCGAGACCACCTTGGTGGAGGCCTCGTCGAGACTCTGAACGGACTCCTCGTCCCACGCGGTCCGCCCGAGCAGGTTCTGAAGCGCGGGCCAACAACGGTCGCCCTCCTGCGGACCGACGTACCAGGTCTCACGATTGTTGCGGACCACGGAGCCGGGCTGGCGCATGTCCCGCACCTTGATGGTCTCCTGCTGGTGCCGTTTGGCGATGCGCCTGACCAGTTCCTCGCTCATCCCGAACAGCCTGATCGTGCTCAGCGCCTGCTCGGGCGTCTTCTGCTTGATCAGCTGTTTAAACGCCTCGTACTGCAGATCGAACTCGTTCATTGCGCCGCCCGGCTCCCCTGTACAGCTGATTCGTCCACGCCCCACCCAGGGCACGACGGCGGTGCGAGCGCCCCGGCCATGGATCGATCGCGAAAACAGTACAGGCAATCACCGTCTCGACGGCCTCCTGTTCACCGCCCCGACCCTCACGGCGGGACCGAGTGTCCATGGCAGGTCCTACGCTGGGCCTTGGAGCCGGGACTTCAAGGGCCACAAGCACACCTGACAGGCGGAGAACGGGACTGACCAGGATGAACGCCACGGATTCGTCGATTCGGACCGCCCCCTCGCGGTCTCCGAGCCGGGCCGAACGATCGCGCGAGCAGGACCACGCAGCCGGAGGCCCGGAAGCCCGACTGGTGGACATTGGAGGTGGCCGGCTACGGCCTGCCAGCGTCGTCCTCACCACCTCGCCCCGGACAGGCACTACCCGCGCGGGTCTGCGCTGGTCCGTCGACGGCCGGACGCACAGCGCCCGGCTCGGCATCGTCGACCGCCGTACCCGTGGCGCCAACCTTCGCGAGGGATGGCGTCTTGCCCGGGAGGCCGGACTCCTGGTCGACGCCGTCGAGCAGGGCGTCGTCTCCTGGGCGTCCTCGCCAGGGACCCGGCGTTCCATGCGCTCAAACAAGGGCAGGGACACGGCCCCGGAGCGTCGGCTTCGGTCGCTGCTGCACGCCGAGGGACTCCGTTACCGTGTGTCGGCACGACCCCTGCCCGACCTTAGACGAACAGCCGACCTGGTCTTCCCGAAGACGAAGATCGCCGTGTTCGTCGACGGCTGCTTCTGGCACGGCTGCCCGGACCACGGCACCCGGCCCTCGGCCAACAGCTCGTTCTGGGAGAAGAAGCTCAACCGCACCCGGGAACGCGACACGGAAACCAACGAGGCGCTGAAGGCCGCCGGGTGGACGGTGATCCGGATCTGGGAGCACGTGCCACCGGACGCGGCCGCCGAAGCGGTCAGGGCCGCGATCGACGCCAGGACATCCGGCCCTTAGGGCAGGAAAAAAAAGAAGGGGCGGAAGAGTCGGCCTGTACGCCGGGTTCTGTCTCCCGGGGTGCTCGCGCGGCCCGGGGAGGCGGCCATCCATCTAGGACTGCCGTTGCCGACAGCCTCGTGCGGTCTACCCGCGGACTCGGGCGAGCAGCCCTCAGTCATCCGCGCACGGCGCCCGAGGGCGCCGATCTTGACCTTGCTCCAGGTGGGGTTTACCGAGCCGGCCGAGTCACCCCGGTCGCTGGTGGTCTCTTACACCACCGTTTCACCCTTACCCGCCGCCGAAGCGGTGGGCGGTCTGTTTTCTGTGGCACTGTCCCGCGGGTCACCCCGGGTGGGCGTTACCCACCACCCTGCTCTGTGGAGCCCGGACGTTCCTCGGCGGGTCAAGGACCCGTCGCGGCCGCCCGGCCGGCTCTTCCGCCGTAGTGGTCATCGTAGCCGCTCGGGTGGGGCCTCCCGTACACCGGAGCGGACCACGGGCGGCTCGCCGCCGAGGCGGGCGGCCACCCGGACGGCGGTCGCGGTCGCCCACGGGGTGGTGGTCGCCAGGCCGAGGAGGAGGATCGCGGCGCCCAGGCCCACCAGGATCCACCAGCCCGCGTGGCTGGCCGGGGCGAAGCCCGTCGCCACCGGGCCGACCACGGCCGAGGTGACGACCGTGCCGATCACCGCCACCCCCAGCGACTGGCCGATCTGGCGGCTCGTCGAGGCGACCGCCGCGGCCACCCCCGCCTGGGCGCGCGGCATGCCGGAGACGGCCGCGTTGGTGATCGGCGCGTTGACCATGCCGAAGCCGAAGCCGAACAGCCCGTACGCCGCCAGCAGCAGCGCCGGCGGGGAGTCGGCGGCCAGCCTGGTCAGCAGCAGCCCGCTCGCGACCAGGCCCAGCCCGGCCGCGACCAGCGGACCGCGCGGGCCCCGGCTGCCGACGATCCGGCCGGACAGCGGCGCGCAGACCAGCATCATCGCGGCCATCGGCAGCGTCCACAGGCCCGCCTCGAACGGGTCGTAGTGCCGGACGTTCTGCAGGTAGAGCGTGTTGAGGAAGAGGAAGCCGCCCAGGGCCGAGAAGGCGCAGACCGCGGTGACGGTGGCGCCGGTGAACGGCGCGCTGGCGAAGAACCGCGGGTCCACCAGCGGCTCGGCCACCCTCCGCTCCCACAGCGGGAAGGCGATCAGCGCGGCCACGGCGGCGGCCGCCAGGGCGAGGATCAGCGGGGACGTCCAGCCGCTGCCCGGGCCCTCGATGATGGCCGCGGTGCCGCAGCCCAGCAGGACGATCATCAGCAGCTGCCCGACCGGGTCCAGCCGGCGCGGCCGGGGCGAGCGCGACTCCGGGACGTAACGGGCGGTCAGGAGCATCGCGACCACGGCGACCGGAACGTTGATCAGGAAGATCGACGGCCAGCCCGCGCCCTCCACCAGGAAGCCGCCCAGCAACGGGCCGAGCGCCATCGAGATGCCGACCACGCCGCCCCAGACGCCGATCGCCCGGGCCCGCTCCTTCGGGTCGGTGAAGGTGTTGGTGATGATCGACATCGCCACCGGGTTCAGCATCGAACCGCCGACCGCCTGCAACGCCCGGAACGCCACCAGCCACTCCAGGCTCGGCGCCAGACTGCACAGCAGCGAGCCGAGCGCGAAGCACAGCAGCCCGGTCTGGAACACCCGGCGGCGGCCGAAGCGGTCGGCCACCGAGCCGAACAGCATCAGCAGCGAGGCCAGGACCAGGGTGTAGGCGTCGATGATCCACTGCAGCCCGGACGCCGGGGCGTCCAGGTCCCGCTGGATCGCCGGCAGGGCGATGTTCACCACGGTGTTGTCCAGGCCGACGATGAACAGGCTCAGGCAGCAGATCGCCAGGACGAGCAGTCGGCGGCGGCGCCCCGGGGCGACGGAGGGCTGGGCTTCGGGCACGGGACCGATCCTCCCACCTGGACGGTGCTCGGGGGCCGTGTGACGGACCGTCCGGGTGGCGGCGCCGGGCGGGCGCCGGGGGCGCGTGGGGCGTGTGGAAGCGGTAGGGGTCAGACGGCGGCGAAGCGGACGGTGCGGGTGAGCGGGTCGGCCTGCGTCAGCCGGACCCGGATCAGCCCGCCGAGCGGCAGCACCGCCCCGGGATCGGCGCCGTCGCAGCGGGCCCGGACGGCGGGCCGGCGCAGCTGCACCGTGCCGGCCGCGGGCCGCCGCTCGTCCACGTCGATCACCACGGCGGTGAAGTCCTCGCCCTCCCGGCCGGCCAGCAGCTCCGCCTCCACCAGGTCCACGCAGGCCCGTTCGACCTCGGCCGCGCGGCGGTCCCCGCTCGCCATCAGGCCCGGCACGGCGGGCAGCGCCTCCCGCGCCCAGTCCGGCACCTCCTCCCCCGCCGCCACCGCCGCGCACACCTCCTGCGCGAAGCGGTCGCCGAGCCTGCGCAGCGGCGCGGTGCAGTGCGCGTACGGCGCGGCGAGCGCGGCGTGGCCCGGGTCGGCCGGGGCGGGCAGGCCCCGGGACTCGTCGAAGGCGTGGTAGCCGGCGCCGCGCAGCAGGCCGGTGCACGCGTTGAGGAAGGCGGCGTCCATCGGCGCGTCCGGGTCCAGCGAGCGGATCAGCTCCGGGTACGGGAGCGCCTGCGGCCAGTCCACGTCCAGCGCGGCGGCGATCCGGCGCAGCCGCTCGTACGCGGCGGCGGGCGCGGCGGGCAGGGTGCGCAGCAGGCCGACGCCCGCGTCGAGCATCAGGTCGGCCGCGGCCAGGCCGGTGAGCAGCGAGATCTGCGCGTTCCAGCCGTCGGCGGGGCCGGGCGCGCGGTAGCCGAGGACGTAGCCGTGCAGGGTCTCCTCGACCTCCTGCTCGGGCACCGGGAGGCTGATCCCGCCCCGCGCGCGCTCCTGCTCCTCGCGCAGCCGGCCGACGGTGGCGAGCAGGGCGAGCTGTTCGTCGGCGCCGCCGAGGTCCACCGCGCGCTGGACGGCCGCGTAGTCGAGGCGGCGGTGCGAGCGGACCAGGGCGCGGCGCAGGTCGGCGAGCACCACGGCGCCGTCGGCGTCCAGGTCCAGCTGCCAGAGCAGGGCGGGCCGGGGCTCGCCGGGCAGCAGGCTGGCGGCGTCCTCGGAGATCCGGGCGGGGTGCAGCGGGACGCGGTGGTCCGGGAAGTACAGGGTCTCGACCCGGCGGCGGGCCTCGGCGTCGATGGCGCCGCCCGGGCGGACGAAGGCGGCGACGTCCGCAATGGCGTAGTACACCCGGTAGCCTCCGCCGGGGCGGTGGAGCAGGTGCATGGCCTGGTCGAGGTCGCGCGAGCCGGGCGGGTCGACGGTGAACAGCGGCAGGTCGGTGGCGTCGTGCTCGGGCAGCCGGGGACGCTCGGCCGCCTCCTCCGCCTCGGCCAGCACCGGCTCCGGCCACTCGGTGTGGATCTCCAGGCGGGCGCGGAGTTCGGTCAGTTCGGTGTTGATCCGGGCGGAGTCGGCGGCCTTGACGCGCAGTTTTCGGCGAGGCATGCAGGCAGCGTAGGGCGAATCGGGTGATTCCGGACGGATCACCCCGCCGGACGCGCCGGGCGGCCGGGCGGCCGGTGCTGCCGGTGCTGCCGGTACCACTGGGCGGCCGGTGCTGGTGGGCTCAGCGCCCCAGCAGCGACTTCAGGTCCTTGCCCGCGAGCACGACGGCGTCGTCGTAGCCGCCGGTGGCCAGCCGGAGCATGAAGGCCACCGCGTCGTCCGGGTGCGGGTCGGTGTACGGCTCGCCGTTGTAGTCCAGGAACAGCAGCATCGCCTCGAAGGCGGTGCGCTTGTTCCGGTCGATCAGCGGGTGGTTGCGGGACAGGCTCTGGCCGAGGGCGGCGGCCTTGGTCCACGGGTCCGGGTAGGCGTCCCCGCCGAACAGGCTCGCCTGCGGGCGGGCGATCGCCGAGAGCAGGCCGCCGAGGTCCCGGATGTTCTCCGGGCCGCCGGCCAGGTAGGTGACGTCCTCCAGGTCCAGGTACTCGGTCACAGGTCCTTGAGCCTCTCCAGCGTCTCCGCGTTGGCGGCACGGATCCGGGCGACCATGGCGGCCCGACGCTCGGACCGGCTCTGTCGGCCGGGCTCCTGCGACTGCTCGGTGAGCGCGTCCGGCACCTCGGACTGGCGGACCTCGAAGGCCAGCTCGGCGGTGTCCGACCCGGCCGGGGCCTCGGTCACCCGCACCCGCCCGGCCATCACGGCCTCGGCGGCGGCCCGCACCGCGAACTCCAGGGCCTGCCGGGTCTCCGCCGGCAGGCCGGCGGGCAGGCGCACGGACAGGGACTCCTCCACGGCGTCGTCGTCGCCGGGCACCAGGTCCAGGGGTCGCAGGGTCATCTCGCTCACACTCCTCGCTGCTCACCGTAGTGGCGAACGCCGGGCGGCCCCACCGGATTTCCAACCCCCGGGCGGGGTGGGGCCCGGGTGTGAGCACTCGTAGGCTGGGGTCGAGTGGTCGTTCACGAAGGGGGTTCGGGCAATGGGTGCGGTGAAGGTGACCGGGGCAGCGGTGTCGGGGGTGTTGGCGGCGACGGGGGCGCTGCACGCGGTGTGGGCGGTGACGCCGTGGCCGCTGCGGACGCCGGAGGAGTTCGCGGACACCGTGGTCGGCGCGGGCGACGGACCACCGTCCCCGGCGGCCTGCGTCGCGGTGGCGGGGCTGCTCGGGACGGCCGCGTACCTGGTGGGGGCGGAGGCCGGGGTGCTGCCTGCGGTGGGGCCGCGGCGGCTGCGGCGGGCCGGGGTGCGGGCGGTGGCCGGGGTGATGCTGGCGCGCGGCGCCGGCGGCCTGGTGCTGTTCGGGAGGGCCGTCGAGCGCTCGGAGCGGTTCAAGCGGCTGGACACCCGGTACTACTCGCCGCTCTGCCTGGCGCTGGCGGCCGGGACGGCCGTGGTCGCGGGGGCCGGCGGCGCCGAGTAGCCGCGGCCGGGGCAACCGTCTCGGGGCGGACGGACGGGGCGGGCGGGCCGCCCGGGGCGCGCCGGTTTTGCGTAGGGTGGCGGGGTTCATCCGCCACAGAGTGTTGAGGAGTCCGCTGTGCTGGTGCTGTTGCCGCCTTCGGAGGGCAAGGCCGCATCCGGGGACGGGGTGCCGGTGGCGCTCGACCGGCTGTCGCTGCCCGGGCTGACGGCGGCGCGCGGCGAGGTGCTGGACGCGCTGGTCGGTCTCTGCCGGGGTGACGAGGACACCGCCGCGGAGGTGCTGGGGCTCAGCCCCGGGCTGCGCGGCGAGATCGCCCGCAACGCCGGGCTGCCTGAGGCGGGTGCCCGTCCGGCGGGCGAGGTGTACACCGGGGTGCTGTTCGACAACCTGGGTCTGGCCACGCTGGACGCGGCCGCGTACGGCCGGGCCGAGCGGTCGCTGCTGGTCTTCTCGGGCCTGTGGGGCGCCGTGCGGATCTCCGACCGGATCCCGCCCTACCGCTGCTCGATGGGCGTGAAACTGCCCGGCCCGGGGGCGCTCGGCGCGTACTGGCGGGGCGCGATGGCGTCCGTGCTGCCGGAGGTGGCGGACGGGCTGGTGCTGGACCTGCGCAGTTCGGCGTACGCGGCGGCGTGGAAGCCAGCCGGCGAGGTGACGTCCCGGACGGCGACCGTCCGGGTGCTCCAGGAGCGCAACGGCAAGCGCACGGTCGTCAGCCACTTCAACAAGGCGACCAAGGGGCGCCTGGTGCGGGACCTGCTGGTCGCGGGGATCGAGCCGAAGACGCCGGGCGAGCTGCTGGACGCGCTGCGGGGCCTGGGGCACCGGGTGGAGCTCGCCGCCGAAGGCACGGCGCGCAAGCCGTGGCAGCTGGACGTGGTGGTCACCGAGGTGCACTGAGCCCGCTCCGGGGGGCGGTCCCCGGAGCCAGGCGTTCAGCCCCGGGTGTTCAGCGCAGGTGCGAGGTGTCGTTGAGCAGCCGCAGCGAGGCGTTGCCGTCCGCGTAGTACTGGACGGCGCAGAACGAGGCGGCGGACAGCTCCATCCGGTACAGCGCGTCCGGCGGGGCGCCGAGCGCCAGCCGGACCAGCGTCTTGATCGGGCTGACGTGGGAGACCACCAGCACGGTCCTGCCGGGGTGCCGGGCGATGATCTTGTCCCGGGCGACGCCGGCCCGGTGGGTGAGCGTGGTGAAGCTCTCCGTGCTGCCGGTGGGCTTGGCCTTCGCCGAGCCGAGCCAGGCCGCCAGGTCCTCCGGGTGGCGCTCCTGCACCTCGGCGAAGGTCAGGCCCTCCCAGTCGCCGAAGTCGACCTCGCGCAGCCCGTCCTCGTACCGGACCTCCAGGCCGAGCCGGGCGGCGACGATCTCGGCGGTCTCCCGGGTGCGGCGCATCGGCGAGGCCACCACGGCCTGGATGCTGCCGCGGGCGGCCAGTTCCTCGGCAGCCCGCGCGGCCTGCCAGCGGCCCTTGTCGGACAGTTCCGGGTCGCTGCCGCCACTGCCAGAGAAGCGCTTCTGCGGGGTCAGCGCGGTCTCGCCGTGGCGGAGCAGGACGAAGGTGGTCGGGGTGCCGAGGTCGGCGGGGGCGGCCCAGCCGGCCTTGGGGGCGGCGGTCTCCAGCGGCGGCTCGTCCACCACCGCGGCGGCCCGCGGCCTGGGCTCCCACTGGCGGCCGGCCTTGCCCGCGTCCATCGCCTCGTTGGCGAGCCGGTCGGCGTCCTTGTTCCGCTCGCGCGGGATCCAGGTGTACGTCACCCGGGCGCGCGGGAGGATCGTGCGGGCCTCGGCGGCGAGCGGCTGCATGTCGGGGTGCTTGATCTTCCAGCGCCCGGACATCTGCTCGACGACCAGCTTGGAGTCCATCCGGACGTCCACCGAGGCGTCCGGGTCGAGCTCCCGGGCCGCCTTGAGGCCGGCGATCAGGCCTTTGTACTCGGCCACGTTGTTGGTGGCGTGGCCGATGAACTCGGCGGCCTCGGCGATGATCTGCCCGGTGTCGCCGTCCCGGACCACCGCGCCGTAGCCGGCCGGCCCCGGGTTGCCCCGGGACCCGCCGTCCGCCTCGACGATGAAGCGAGCCGCCACCGGGTCAGGCGCCCGAATCGGCGGTGCGGACCAGGATCCGCGAGCAGTTCTCGCAGCGGACCACCTTGTCGGCCGGCTCGGCCTTGATGGCGTTGAACTCGGTGATGGAGAACTCGGTGCGGCAGCCCTCGCAGCGGCGCTGGTAGAGGCGGGCCGCGCCGACGCCGCCCTGCGTCTGGCGCAGCTTCGTGTAGACCTTCAGCAGGTCGGCGGGGACGACGGCGGCGACGGTCTCGCGGTCCCGCTTGACCTTGTCGGCCTCGGTGTCGATCTCGGCGAAGGCGGCGTCCCGGCGGGTCTCGGCCTCGGTGAGGACGACGGTGGAGTGCTGCAGGCGCGCGGTCAGCTCGGTGACCCGGGTCTGGGCGCTCTCCAGCCGCTCCATGACCTCCAGCACGATCTCCTCCAGGTCGCCCTGGCGCTTGGCCAGCGAGCCGATCTCGTGCTGGAGGTTCTCCAGGTCCCTCGGCGAGGTGATCGCGCCGGAGTCCAGGCGCTGCTGGTTGCGGGCGGACCGGGCGCGGACCTGCTCCACGTCCTGCTCGGCCTTGGTCAGCTCACGCGTGGTGTCGCCCTGCTGGGCCTCGGCGGCGACCACCAGGTCCTTGAGCGCGGTGTGGTCGGCGGAGGCCTTCTCGATCTCGGCGTGCTCGGGCAGGCTCCGGCGCCGGTGGGCCAGCTGGTCGAGCTTCGAGTCGAAGGCCTGGAGGTCGAGCAGGCGGATCTGGTCGGCGGGCGCGGCGTTCAAGGGGAAGGCTCCTGTGAATCGGGTCAGGCGGTGAAGGACATGGGGGCGTGCGCGGTCCACGGGTCGGTGACCCGGTGGGAGACCTTGGTCTCCACGGCCCAGCCGCGCTGGTCGGCGGCGGTGTGCAGGGCCCGCTCGGCCAGGGCGAGCCAGGGCCACTCGGTGGCCCAGTGCGCGGCGTCGACCAGGGCGACCGGCGCCGCCTCGGCGGCCTCGGACGCGGGGTGGTGGCGCAGGTCGGCGGTGAGGTAGGCGTCCACCCCGGCCGCCCGCACCTCGGCGAAGAAGCTGTCGCCCGAGCCGCCGCACACCGCGACCCGGCTCACCAGCCGGTCCGGGTCGCCGGAGACCCGGACGCCCGTGGCGGTGGCCGGCAGGCCCTCGGCCACCTGCGCGGCGAAGGCCGACAGGGGCAGCGGGGGCTCCAGCAAGCCGATGCGGCCGGTGCCGCGGCGGCCCAGCGGGTCGGTCGGGTCCGGCACCAGCGGGCCGGTCACCCGCAGGCCCACGGCCTCGGCGAGCGCGTCCGAGACGCCGGGGTCGGCGTGGTCGGCGTTGGTGTGCGCGACGTGCAGGGCGATGCCGTTGCTGATCAGCGTGTGTACGACCCGGCCCTTGAAGGTGGTCGCGGCGACGCTGGTGGTGCCGCGCAGATAGAGGGGGTGGTGGGTGACCACCAGGTCGGCGCCCCACTCGACGGCCTCGTCGACGACCGTCTGCACGGGGTCGACGGCGAACAGCACACGGCCGACCTCGGCCTGGGGGTCTCCGCAGACCAGGCCGACGGCGTCCCAGGCCTCCGCCCACTGCGGCGGGTAGACCTCTTCGAGCGCGGTGATGACGTCGGACAGTTTCGGCACCTGTCGAGACTACCGTGCGCGCGGGGGCGGTCGGGCCTCGGCCGTTCGGCGACCTGGGCGGCGGGGCGGCGGCAGCGGGGCGGCCGGTGCGGCGGGGATGCGGCGGCGGCGCGGTTCGGACACGGGTGCCGATGGCGTACGGACGCGCGTCAATCTGCGGTGGGGGCGCCCGGGAGAGGCCAGCGCCGGTCGCACGCGCCCGCGCGCCCGGCGCCCACTGCTCACATGGGAGCCCTCGCACGAATTCGAAACCGCTTCCTGATCACCCTTACGAGTGAAGTGACCGGCTCTACGTTGAGCCACTCCCGCCTCGAAAGTAACTTCAGTCCTGCGAACGGGAGTTGCCCCGACAGTTGCCCCGACCGGGGGTCGGGAAGGCGCTCCGCCGGACACGGGCCCTGGCGAGACCGGGCCCGGGACGGGCGCGGCCGGGGCTCCTGCCCCAGGCGCGGCACCGCCGTACCAGGGCGGTGCGCCGTACCAGGGCGGTGCGCCGCACCGGGGCGGCACGCCACACCGAGGCGGCACTCCCGTTCAGGGGCGGCACTCCCGCTCCTTCCGAGGAAACCGATCAGGCCGGGCCGCACGCCCGGGTGCCGGAGCAGGTGGGCACCCACGGGCGGCGGACGAGACGAAGGGATGTGGTGGCGAATGGCGGCGGGCACATCGCTGCGTACGGCCGGGGGCGGGGAATCGGCGGGCCACGGGCCGGATGCGGCCGGACCGTGGCCGGAGACGACGCGGGCGGCGCTGGCGGAGGCCGGCGGCCGGGGAGGCGGCGGCGACTGGGAGGTCACCGCCGGGGGCTTCTGGTGCACGGCCAGGCCGCCCGCGTCGGTTCCACTCCCGGAGCAGGGCTGGAAGCTCCACGTCAGCGCGGCCTCGGCGGCGGGCGAAGCAGTGCTCGCGGCCGTCGTACGGGCTCTCGCCGACGACCCGTGCCCGTTCAAGTTCGCCGCCGGGGAGCAGCGGCTGCGCGAACTCAACTCCCGTAACAGCGATCGGGGTTCGGCGGGCAAGTTCATCACCGTCTACCCGGCCGACGACGCCCAGTTCCGGCGGCTGGCCGCCGGACTCGACCGGGCCACCGCCGGACTGCCCGGGCCCGTCGTGCTCTCCGACCGCCCCTACCGGCCCGGCAGCCTGGTCCACTACCGGTACGGCGCCTTCGCGGCCCGCGCCGAGCTCGGCCACGACGGGGAGTACCGGTCCGTCCTGCACGGGCCGGACGGCGAACGGGCCGAGGACGTGCGCGGCGCCTCCTACCGGGCGCCGTCCTGGGCCGGCGACCCGCTGGAGACCGGTGCGGCCCGGCCGGGGCCGAAACGCGGCGCGGGCGTGCTGCTCGCCGAGCGGTACGCGATCACCGCCGCCGTACGGCACAGCACCAAGGGCGGGGTCTTCCTCGGCCGGGAGGCCGCGAGCGGCGCCGAGGTCGTGGTCAAGCAGGCCCGCGCACACATCGAGATCGACCGGGCCGGCACCGACGCCCGCGACGCCCTGCGGCACGAGGCCGCCCTGCTGACCCGGCTGGACGGGCAGGGCCTGGCACCCCGCCCGATCGAACTGATCGAACGGGACGACTCCGTCTTCCTCGTGCAGGAACGAATCGCCGGACAGCCGCTCGGCGCGTGGGTCGCCGCCCGGCTGCGGCGCGACGGCAGCCCCGACGTCGACTGGGCCGACGCCGGACCGGTCGCGCACGCCCTCCTCGACCTCGTCGAACGGGTGCACGCCCAAGGACTCGTCCTGCGCGACCTCTCCCCCGGCAACGTGATGGTCCGCCCCGACGGCCGCCTCCGGCTCGTCGACCTCGAACTCGCCGCCGAAACCGGCCGCCCCGCCGGCTCCGCCGGCACCCCCGGCTACCGCGCCCCCGAACAGGGGCCCGGCCGGCTCGGCCTCGTCCACGACGGCACCTGCGTCGCCGACCCGGCCGTCGACCTGTACGCCCTCGGCGGCCTGCTCTTCCTCCTCGCCACCGGGCACGACCCGCTGCTCCCGGACGACCTCCCCCGGGCCCGCCCGGTCACCGAGCGCCTCGGCCGCTGGCTCGCCCTCGCCGCCCGCACCGGCACCACCGCCCGCCGCCTCGCCCCCGCCGTCCTCGGCCTCCGGGCCGAACAGCCGGGGCAGCGCTGGAGCCTCGCCCAGGTCAGGGCGGAACTCGCGGGCGAAGCCACTGCGGACGCCCGGCGCGGCGATGACACACGCCCAGGTGGGGCTCCCGGTGCCGCGCACGGGCATGAGACCACCACCGCCGTCACCCCCCTGTGGCAGGCCCCGAACCGGCGGACCGCGCACACCCGGCACCCCGACGGCCCGACCGGCGACGCCGCCACCACACCCCCGCAGCGAGCCGCCGACGGCAGTGCCGCGCCCGCCAGGGCCGGTGCCATGCGGGCCGCCGCCGCTCCGCCGTGGCGCGCTGCGGCCCACCGGGCCACGCCCGCCGAGCACTCCGCCGACGCCCACGACGACCGTTCCGCGACCGACCCGACCGACCCGACCGACCCGGCCGCCGCGACCGGCGGCCCCCGGGCTGCCGTCCGACCCGACGGCGCCGCTGCGGACGCCGCCTGCCGCGCGTCGGCCGGCCTCCTCGACCGGGTGCTGTGCGACGGCCTGCGGCAGCTGGCCGTCACGGCCACGCCGCTGCGGCGGGACCGGTTGTGGCCGGTCGTGCCCGCCGGGGAGCGGACGGATCCGTGCAATGTGCAGCACGGCGCCGCCGGGGTGCTGGCGGTGCTGGCGCGGGCGGTGGCGACGGAGGGCCTGCCGGGCGGGGTGCGCGCGGAGGCCGCGCGGACGGCACGGACGGCCGCCGGGTGGATCGAACAGCGCCTGGCCGCCGAGCCGGTGGTGCTGCCCGGGCTGCACTTCGGGCGGTCGGGGACGGCCTGGGCGCTGCTGGACGCCGCCCGGGCGTTGGGCGACGACGCGCTGGCCGTTCGGGCCGCCGCGCTCGCCCGGCGGATCCCCGTCGAGTGGCCCAACCCCGACGTCTGCCACGGCGCGGCCGGCTCCGGGTTCACCCAACTCCACTTTGCTGCCGAAGGCTTCACCGCCGAAGCCGCCGGTGACCCGGACTTCCTCGACCGCGCCGCCCACTGCGGCCACGCCCTGCTCGCCGCCGCCCGGCACGAGCCGTACGGGCGGGTGTGGCCGGTGCCGGCGGACTTCGACTCGGCGCTCGCCGGGATCACCCACCTCGGCTTCGCGCACGGCGTGGCCGGTGTGGGCGCCTTCCTGCTGGCCGCCGCCGAGGCGACCGGCGACCGCGACCTGCTCGCCGGCGCCGTCGAGGCCGGGCGCACACTCGCCGCGACCGTCCGCTGGGACGCGCCGCGCGAGAGCGCCTGGTGGCCGCAGAGCGCGGACGATCCGGACCGCGTCAGGCTGGCGCACTGGTGCAGCGGCTCGTCCGGCGTGGGCACCTTCCTGCTGCGGCTCTGGCGGGCCACCGGCGACGCCACCGCGCACGGGCTGGCGCTGGCCGCCGGGCGGGCCGTACTGGCCGGGCGCTGGCACGGCGGGGTGAGCGCCTGCCACGGCCTGGCCGGCGACGGCGAGTACCTGCTCGACCTCGCCGAGGTCGCCGCCGAACCAGAATTCCGTTCCGGTGCCGAGGAGTTGGCGCAGCTGATCGCCGCCCGGTCGGCACTGCGGGGCGGCCTGCTGGTGCTGCCGGACGAGACCGGGACGGGCTGTGCGGCCGGCTACGGCACCGGTGCGGCGGGCGCGTTGGCCTTCCTGCTGCGACTGCGGCACGGCGGCCCCCGGCTCTGGGTGGATCCGGTGCCGCCCGCCGTACGCCGGTCCCAGGGTGCGGCAAGCGGGGTGAGCGGGGCATGAACGTGGCCACCCGGACCGTCGCGCAGGCGCTGCGCCGACTGAGTTTCACCTTCGCCGCCGACGGCGGTCACGCCGCCTGCCTCGCCTCGGCCGCCGACGGCGGCTGGTACGTGGAGAGTTGGCGGCTGCCGTCGGACGGCGGGCCGGCCACGCCGCTCGCGTTGCCGCTGCCCGGCAACCGGTCGGAGAGCCTGCGTTCGCAACTGGTCGCGCTGCCGGACGGCTCGGTGCTGGTCTGCCGGCACGACGGCGAGCGGCACGACCTGGTCCGCCTCTCGTACGGCGAGAACGGCGCCGTGGAACAGCAGGTGGCCACGATCCGGATGCCCGGGCTGCGGCTGCTGCCGATCCCGACGCCCCCCGGGGCCGGTCCTCGGACGCCGGTGGCGCTCGCCCTCGGGACGGACACCCGCCCGGCGACCACCGCCTGGCTGGTGCGGACGGACGGCAGCGAGCCCGAACGGGTCGCCGAGATCCCGGGGTTGCACGGCGGCGGCGCCTGGCTGGACCACGCCGGGGCGCTGCTGGCGCTGGACCGGGTGAACGCGGGGCTCGTCCGCACCGTGGTGCTGGACCTGCGCAGCGGCACGACCACCCCGCTGCTGGAGATCGGCGAGCGCAGCAACGACCGGCTGGTGCTGTTCGACCCGGACAGCCGGTTCGCGATGGTGCGCAGCGACGCACCGGGCACCGACCGGCTCGGCTGGGGCGTGCTGGGCGGCGGCGAACCGCTGCGGTTCCCGGAGTGCCTGCACGTCGCGGGCATGTTCCTGCGGCCGGTCGCGCTGCGGCAGACGGCGGACGGCCCGCAGGTGGCGGTGCAGGTCGACCACGGCGCCGGCTCCGCGCTCGCCCTGTGGCGGGCCGCCGCCGGCCGGCTGGACCAGCTGCCGGTACCGCCCGGCCGGCTCGGCGCGGTCGGCCACTGGGGCGGGGCGGCGCTGCGGCTCCCTTACTCCTCGCCCGACCACCCGGCGGCGCTGGCCGCCCTGGACGTGGACGCGCTGCTGGCACACGGCCCGGCGAAGCCTGGGGCCGGCCCGATGCCGATGCCGCTGCCGCTGCAACTGGCGCCGCTGGGCTCCGGCCTGCCCGGCCCGTGGCGGGACACCGTGCTGCCCTGGCAGCCCGGCGGTCCGCGCACCCCCCGTACCCAGCCGCCGGGTTGGCGGGTGGACGGCAGCACCGCACCCGGGGACGGCGGCCGCTGGCAGCCCGCGCAGAGCCTCGAACTCGCCGGTCCTGCGGGGCCGTTGGAGGCCGTGGTGTACGGCGGGGACACCTGGCTGAGCAGCCCGCACCTGGTGCTGGCGCTGCACGGGGGCCCGGCGGACGCCTGGCGGCTGGAGTTCGACCCGGCCCTTCAGCGGATGGCCGCCGAGGGCCTGGCCGTGATCGCACCGAACCAGCGCGGCTCCACCGGCTACGGGGTGGCGCACGCGATGGCCATCCGAGGCGCCTGGGGCGGGCCCGACCTGGACGACGTGCTGTACCTGCTGGACGGCATCGCCGGCCAGCGCGCGGCGCTCGGGCTGGAGCCGCCGGCCCTGTTCGGGGTCAGCTACGGCGCGTTCCTGGCGCTGCTGGCGGCCGCGCACGCGCCGGCCGAGCAGGTGTCCCGCTGCGCGGTGGTCGCGCCGTTCCTGTCCGGTGCCCGGCTGCTGGCCGAAGCGGCAGCCCCCGTACGGGCGTTGACCACCCGGCTGGCCGGCGACGAGCCGATCACCGACGCCCGTGGCCCGCGCGACGTCCTCCAGCTGGCGCACCGGCTGAGCGCCCCACTGCTGGTGGTGCACGGCAACCGGGACGAGGTCGTGCCGGTGAGCCAGTCCCGTTCACTGCGGCACGAGTTGCTGCGGATCGGCCGGGTCGAGGGCGCGGACTTCCGGTACGTCGAGGCGGCCGGATCGGGCCACGAGGTGCTCGCCGAGGAGGGCGCGGCCGTGCTGCACGAGCTGCTGGCCGCCTTCCTGCGGACCGGCCGACCGGGCTGACCGGAGCCCCGGCACCTCGGTACGTCGACACCTCGGCACCTCGACTCCTCAGGACGTCGACACGTCGGTACCTCGACATCTCAGGACGTCGGCACCTCGACACCTCGACACCTCAGAACGTCGACACCTCACCACACAGACTCCCGGGCCCGACGCGGCCCGGGGCACCACCCCGGCGCGGCGGACCGAGCCGCCCGGGGGCGACACCCGATGCCCGCAGGCAGATCGCGGCGGGCGTAGTTCCAGGGGAGGAACCCGATCATGGAGAACATGGTGGACTTCGAGACCGATCTCGCGGCGCTGCAGGACCTGCCGGAGACCGAGTCCGTCGAGCTGACCGGCCACGGCGCCGGCTGCCAGTACACCTGTCTCATCCTCACCTGCCTGATCTTCACCAACAGCTGATCCAGGCGGTGAGCCGTGGGTGGGGGGGGGGGCCGGGGCGCCGGCGGCGGCGGGGGCCGCCGCGCGGGTGCGCCGCGGCCCCCCCCCCCCCCCCCCCCCCCCCCCCCCCCCACACC
>NZ_JBHWIR010000046.1:46047-47244 GCF_042731835.1 Kitasatospora sp. NPDC059817
AATATCTCACAGACACACTCTATCTTAAAAAACACCCACCAGTCTGGGGGGGGGGGGGCGGGGGGGCGCCCCCCCCCCGCCCGCCCCCGCCGCCCGCCCCCCCCCCCGTCCGTTTACCTGCACGTGCCCGACCCCCCGCCCCCCCTACCCAACGTTCCGACGTTCCGACGGGAGCTCCGACTTGCCCCGCCGCCCCACCGGCTGGACCCTCGCACTCGGCATCGCCCTGCCGGTCGAGGCCGCCACCACGCTCGCCCTGCCCGCCGCGCTCGCCGCGGCCGTCGACGCCACCCTCGGCCACCGGCCCGGGCCCGGCGCCTTCGTACGGCTCGCCCTCGTCCTGGGCGTGGCCGCCGCAGCCAATGCCACCGCCGCCGCGGCCGGCCCGGCCTGCTCCGCCGAGGCCACCGCCGCCCTGCGCGGGCGCCTCGTCCGCCACCTGCTCGCCCTCGGGCCCGGCGGCCGGCTCCGCCACGGACCACCGCCCGGCGACCTCGCCGCCCGCCTACTGGGCTCGGCCGGCGACGCAGGCGGCCGACTGCCCGCCGTCCTCGGCGCGGCCACGGCGCTGCTCACCTCGGCGGGCGCGATCGTCGGGCTCGGGCTGCTGTCGCCGTGGCTGGCGCTCGCCTTCCTCGCGGGCGTCGTCCCCGGCGTGGTGCTGATCCGGCTCTTCCTGCGCGAGGCCGGGCCGGTGTTCGCCCGCTACCAGGAGGTCCAGGCCGACCTTGCCGCCCGGCTCAGCGGCGCCCTCACCGGGCTGCGCAGCATCCACGCCGCCGGTGCCGAACAGCGCGAGGCGGCACGGGTGTTGGCGCCGCTGCCGGGCCTGTCCGCCGCCGGGCACGCGCTCTGGGCGGCGCAGCGGCGCACCGCCTGGCAGGCCACCCTGCTGATCGCGGTGGTCGAGGTCGCGGTGCTCGCCACCGCCGGGACCCTCCTCGCCGACGGCGCCCTGGCCCCCGGGGCGCTCGCCGCCGCGGCCGGCTGGGCTGCCCTCGGCGCCGGGCTCTTCGAGCAGGTCGAGGCGCTGGTCGCGGTGGCGCAGGCCCGGGCCGGGCAGGCCCGGGCCGGGCAGGCCCGGGCCGACGAACTGCTGGCCGTGGGGGCCGGCCCCCCCCCCCCCGGGCGCCCCCCCCCCCGCGCGCCCCGGGGGGGGTGGGGGTGACAAAAAGAAAACCACCCACACACACCGGG
>NZ_JBHWIR010000047.1:0-6975 GCF_042731835.1 Kitasatospora sp. NPDC059817
CGACACCCGCTGAGATCTCTCGCCCGCGCCCGGCGCCGCCGTCCCGTTTCTGGCGCTGCGTCGTCGGTCGGGCGCTGTGCCGACGGTCAGGGCCGCACCGCCGGTCAGCTGGTGCCGGGGTCGCTGGTGCCGGGGCGGCCGTTCTCCAGGTGGCCGGCCCAGCGGCGGCGGAAGGTCGGGCCGTCGGTGGCGGCGACGGTGATGTCGTACCAGCGGCTGTCGGGGCGTATGTCGAAGGTGAACTGGGCCGAGGCGCCGCGCCGGATGCTGCGGCTCTGCTGCGAGCCCTTGGCGTAGGCGTTGGCGACGGTCACCGTCCGGGCGGCCGGCCCGTTGTTGGTGATCTTGACGCGCACCTTGGACTTCTGCGGGTCGAACAGCGCGACCAGCTCGGTCCGGGCGCTGCCCTCGAACTCGTACACCGACCCGTTCGGGCCGTGGGCGGCGAGGTGGTAGTCGCCGGAGGCGGAGTGCGGCCAGAAGTCGCCGAGGGTGTCGCCGCCCGAGATGGTGTAGCGGCGGGGGGCGGCCTTCGGCGCGGTCCGGTCGTAGATGTAGAGCCAGGCGCCGGCTTCGCCCCGGTTCTCCAGATCCAGCTGGAACCGCCCGGGGGTGTCCGTCTCCTCCTCGTTGACCACCAGGTCGTACGGGAGGGCGCGGGCCGGCCGGACGCCGGGCTCCTGGGTGGGCATCCGCTGGGGCAGCGGCACCTGGTACGGCTTGCCCTGCGAGGCGATCGGCGCGGGCACCGGGATCGAGACCGGCCGCGGGTCGGCGCCGGAGAAGTCGAGCGCCGAGGTGAGGTCGCCGCAGACCGACCGGCGCCAGGCGCTGATGTTGGGCTCCTCGATGCCGAACCGGGCTTCCAGGAACCGCAGGACGGAGGTGTGGTCGAAGGTCTCCGAACAGACCCAGCCGCCGCGCGACCACGGGGAGATGACCAGCATCGGCACGCGCGGGCCGAGGCCGATCGGCTGGAGGCCGCCCGGGTCGGCGCCGGGGACCAGCGGGCCCATCTCGCCCGGGTGCTTGCCGAGGTCGAGCAGTTCGTCGCGCAGGCTCGCCCTCAGGTCGGCGGAGACGATGCCCTGGCCGCCCGGGCCGCTGACGACCGGCGGCATCGGCGGGACGACGTGGTCGAACAGGCCGTCGTTCTCGTCGTAGTTGATGAGGAAGACCGTCCTGCCCCAGACCTCGGGGTTGGAGGTGAGCGCGTCCAGCACGAGGTTGATGTAGTACGCGCCGTCGGTGGGCGTCGCGGACGGGTGCTCGCTGTACTTGTACGGCGGGACGATCCAGGAGACCTGCGGCAGCCGGCCCTGCTGGACGTCGGAGCGGAACTCCTTCAGCGTGTGGTCGGTGGCGCCCTTGTCCACCAGGGGGCCCGACGCGCCCTCGGCGACCTGGTACCGCTCGAAGAACATCAGCGAGTTGTCGGTGTAGTTGTCCGTGGGGGTGCCCGGCTCGCCGGAGCCGCCCTGGTACAGCTTCCAGCTGACGCCGGCCTTCTCCAGGCGCTCGGGGTAGGTGGTCCAGGTGTAGCCGTTGGTGTTGTTGCGCTCCTCCAGGCCGGGGCCGTTGGGCTTGCGGCCGTACACGTTGCGCGGGTCGCTGGTGCCGGTCCACAGGTAGATGCGGTTGGGCGCGGTGTCGGCGTGGACGGAGCAGAAGTACGAGTCGCAGAGGGTGAAGGCGTCGGCCAGGGCGAAGTGGTACGCCAGGTCCTGGCGCTTGAGGTGGCCCATCGTCATGACGTCCTGCTTCTGGTTCACCCACTGGTCGTGGCGCCCCTCGTTCCAGGCGAGGTGGCCGCTGCTCCAGCCGTGGTCGGTGCCGGCCTGGTACTCGGTGGTGTTCCTGGGGTCGATGTACCAGGGCAGCACCTCCTGCTCGGAGGCGGGCAGACCGCGGTCGTGGTAGCGGCCGGTCTTCACGGCGGCGGCGGGCTGGTGCCAGTTCGGCCGACCGTCGGGCAGCAGCGTGGGGCGCGGGTCGTCGAACCCGCGCACGCCGCGCAGGGTGCCGAAGTAGTGGTCGAAGGAACGGTTCTCCTGCATCAGGACGACGACGTGTTCGACGTCCTCGATCGAGCGGGTCCGGCCGATCGCGGGCAGTGCCAGGGCCTTGCTGACCGCGGGCGGGAACGCGCCGAGGCCTGCGGCGGCTGCGGACGCGCCGCTCAGCTGGAGGAATCGGCGCCGGTCGATGGAGGCCACGTGGTGTCCTTCCTTCTCGGGGTACAGGGGGGTGCCAAGAAGGTTCGAACATAGGTGCCGCAGCCAGGCCGTACGAGGTCCCCCAGCGAACGCCGCATGAGTTTTCAGCCAATTCCTGTCTAGCCAACTTCCCCGGACCCACCGGCGACGGGCCCGGAAACCCGCATGCGTCGCCCCGCACCGTTCTGCGAGCATGACCGCATGGTCCACCGTCTCGAACCCATCGTCGTCCGGCACACCCATCGCCTCCCCGCCCCCTCCCGGCCGGGCGCTCCGGCGGGGCAAGGCGCTGTCGTGGCGCGGCAGTTCGACGCCGCGCTGATGTCCGTGGGCTTCAAGCTCTCGGCGGACCTGCTGGAGTACCTGTCGGGGCTGCCCGAGGCGACGGTCGTCGACACCGCCGCCCGCACCCTGGGCACCGTCCGCGAGTCGGTGGGCGACCACGTCGGGCACAACGCCTACTTCATCGACTTCCCGCTCAACGTGCCGGACACCTTCGAGTTCTGGACGCACTGCATCGCCGGGGCGCTCGCCGACGACGCGTCGCGAGGCAGTGTGCTCGCCCAACTGCGCACCGGCGTGGTCGACCTGCTGACCCTCCCGTCCTACGGCCGCTACCAGCACAGCTACGCCGAACTGCTCGCCGCCCACGACGAGCTGATCGCAGCTGCGGGCGACCGCATGACGGTCCTGCACCTGGGCGGCGCCCTGGAGGAGGAGGTGACGGCCCTCTACCTGGCCCTGGCCGGCAGCACCACGCCGCTGGGCGAGGAGGGCCTGCGCGACCTCGGCGTGCTCGCCGGGCACTGCGTCGCCGGTCCGCAGCCAGAGGCGATCCCGGTCCGGGAGAACCGCGCCGTCGTCAACCTCGCCCGCCTCCAGGCCGGCGCCGACCTCCTCCTGGACACCGTCACCGACGTGCTCCGGCTGGCCTGCGCACTGTCCGACGGCGACGTGACCCTGGCGGAACCGACCCGGTTCCGGGCGCTGTCCCGACCGGCCCGCCGTGCCCTGCTGGCCGGCCTCGACGCCGTGGTGGGCGCCGACCCCGCCAAGCTCGCCGACGTCAGCGGGCACCGCGAGGCGTTCAAGCGCCTCGGTGAGCGCCTCCACCCGCACGAGTACCCGCGCTGGCCGCGCGCCGCCGAGGTGTTCGCCGTGGCCCGGGGTGAGGTGGCGGCCCGCTCCCTCACCAGCCGCGTCGAGGAACTCCTCGGCGCCGGCGACGTCACCGGCGCGGTACGGCTGCTGGCCACCGCCCCGGGCATGCTGTTCCGCTCCCTGGACCGCCTGCTGCGCGCGGGCCGCACCCCGGAGGAACGCGACACCGTCGTGGCCGCCGTCGAGCAGGCCGCCCCGCAGGTCTCCGGCCGGGTCCTGCTGTCGGTCCGCGAACACCTCCACAACCGCACCGGGGAAGCGGACGGGCGCCGCCTCTTCGTCAACCGCCTCGGCCGCGCCTGGGCCACCACCGACACCCGACCGCCCCTGCCGGCACCCGAACGCGACCGCCTGCTCGCCGCCCTGGACGCCGAGACGAGCCGCCGCCTCCCCGACCCCGGGCACCTGCTGATCGACCCCGACGTACTCGACGTCGCACTCCCGCTCAGCGGCAAGGCCACCACCGCCGGACTCGGCGTGCTGCCCCGCGGTTCCCTCACCCCGGTCGACGGCGAACTGCTGCGCTTCTTCGTCTACTGGAAGCAGACCGGTCACAGCACCGACTTCGACCTGTCCGCCCTGATGCTCGACGACTCCTACGAGACGCTCGGCTGGCTCTCCTACACCTCGCTCAGCCAGGTCGAGGGCGAGCACTCCGGAGACGTCACCGACGCCCCCGACGGCGGCTCCGAGTTCATCAACCTGCGCCTGGGCGCCGTACGTGGCAGCGCCATCGTCCCGCAGGTCAACATCTTCTCCGGTGAGGGCTTCGAGGAGGTCGAGGAGTCCTTCTTCGGCTTCATGCTGCGCGACGCCGAACAGCAGGGCCGCCCCTTCGAACCGCGCACCGTCCGGATGAAGTCGGACCTGCGCGGCCCGGGCAGGGTCGCCCTGCCGCTGGCCTTCCTGCGTGGGGACGACGGCCGCTGGCACGCCAAGTGGCTGCACCTGTACCTGAAGGGCAACCCGAACGCCAACCGGGTCGAGGGGAACCGGATGTCGGTCGCCACGCTGCTGCGGGGCATCGTCGGGCGTGACCACCTGACGATCCGCCATCTGACCGAGCTGATGGGCGAGCGCGCCACCGCCACCACGCTGTGGGACGGCACGTCGCTCCCGGCCGGCCCGGTCACGTACATCGGTCTGGAACGCCCGGAGGGCCTGCACCCGGACTCCGTCGTCATCACCCCGGAAAACCTGCGTGACCTGATCCCCGCCTGACTGCTAGCGTTGGCCCCGGCGAGGCCATGAACGGGCTTCCTTCTCACTCCACCTGACATAGCCCGTTCGCTTTCCTCGCCCTCGACCACCCGCCGGGGTGCCACAAGGCACCCCGGCGTCGTCGTTTCCCCGTGGTCCACCTCCTCGGCCGGCGTTGTTCCGCCCCAGGCCGGGTGGGTCCGTGCCGCCCCGCCGGTCCGCTCGGTATGACCGTGATCACATCAATTCCGTTGTGCCGTGGTCCGACCCCCATCGCGTCTGAGTTCGGGGGTCTGTGCCCACGAGCGAATCGGAGACCGGACTGTGCGTGCTGACCAAGGTGGCGGGGCGGAGAAGGAGAAGCCCGGAGGGGAGGCCGGAGGGGAGGAGCCCGGAGGGCGGCGGTGGATCGACTACCCGCGCAGAGGGCGGCGCGGAGTCCGCCGCTGGCTCCCGTCCTGGCGGCAGCTGCTCCTGGTGGCGGGGGCCGGGGCCGCGGTGCTGACGGGATGGCTGACCTGGTTCTACGTCACCACCCACGTCCCGGAGGACCTGAACGCCTTCGCCACCCAGCAGAACAACGTGTACTTCTGGGCGGACGGCACCGAGATGGCGCGGATCGGCGAGACCAACCGGCAGGAGGTGCCGCTCGACCAGGTGCCGGAGTCGGTGCAGTGGGCCGTACTGGCGGCCGAGAACGAGACCTTCTACTCGGACCCGGGGATCTCCTTCACGGGCATCGGCCGCGCGGTCTACCAGATGGCCTCGGGCGGTGAGACCCAGGGCGGCTCGACCATCACCCAGCAGTACGTCAAGAACAACTACCTGAACCAGCGTCAGGACTTCTCCCGCAAGCTGAGCGAGATCGTCATCGCGATCAAACTGGACCGGCGGATGGGCAAACCGGACATCCTGGCCGGCTATCTGAACACCAGTTGGTTCGGGCGCGGCAGCTACGGCATCGAACGGGCCGCGGCCGCGTACTACGGCAAGGACGTCTCGCAGCTCAACCCGAGCGAAGGGGCCTTCCTCGCCGCCCTGTTGAAGGGGGCCGGGCAGTTCGATCCGGGGATCAGCGCGAACAACCACCGGAGGGCCGAGGAGCGGTGGTCCTGGATCCTGGACCGGATGGTGAAGGTCGGCAGGCTCTCCGCCGCCGAGCGCGCCCGGTACACGGTGTTCCCCGAGCCCAGGACCCAGCCGAAGGCGGCGGGGCTGAGCGGCCAGGTCGGGTACCTGGTGGACATGGCCAGGACCTACGTGGAGGGCCACAGCGACATCACGCAGGCCCAGTTCGACCTCGGCGGCCACCAGATCTTCACCACCTTCGACAAGCCCAAGGTCAACGCGCTGGCCGCCGCGGTGCGGGACGCCACCAAGGGGATCGACCCCGACAGCCGCGAGACCGACCGGTTACTGAAGGTCGGTGCCGCCTCGGTCGCCCCGGACGGGAGGATCGTCGCGCTCTACGGCGGAACCGACTACCTGAAACAGGGCTTCGACAACGCCAACACCTCCACGGTGCCGGTCGGTTCGGCCTTCGCCCCGCTGGTCTACGCCTCGGGCCTGAGCGAGGGCGTGCAGCGCAAGCGGGGCGGCAGCCGCACCCCGGTGACGCCCGCCACCACCTACGACGGCGACGACGGCGTGAACGTGATGACCCCGGAGGGGCCGTACTGGGGGCGCAACGGGCGGATAGCGAAGACCGCCAACGACGGCAAGCGAAGCTGGGGGACGGTCACCCTGAGGAGCGCGGTGGAGCAGTCCGTCAACGGGCCGATGATGCAGCTCGCCATGGACGTCGGCCTGGACCGGGTGCAGAAGACCGCCGCCGACCTGGGCCTGCTCCCGGGCAGCATGGGGGAGTTGGTGCCGGCCTTCGGCGTCGGGAACTCCACACCGAGCGCGATCAGGACCGCCGACGCCTACGCCGCCTTCGCCGCCGGAGGCAGCCACACGGACCCGTACTCCGTCCTGCGGATCACCCGGAACGGCGAGCCGCTCGGGCTGCGCCTGCCGACCGCCGTACAGGCGCTGACCCCGCAGGTCGCGGGGGAGGTGGACGCGGCGCTCAAGAGCGCGGTCCGCACCGGGAGCGCCAAGTCGGTGGCGGAGGCCGGGCCGGACCTGGCCGGGAAGCCGGGGACGACCCCGGAGCGCACGGCGGGGTGGTTCGTCGGCTACGACGCGCGGATGTCCACGGCCGTCACGGTCTTCCGGGCGGACCTGAAGGACATGAAGCTGCTCTCACTGGAGGGGCTGGGCGGCGCCGCCCCGGACACCCCGGACTCCGCGCTGCCCACCCAGATCTGGACCTCGTACATGAAGGCGGCCGGTGGCCCGGGAGGACGGTAGGGCCTGGGGCCGGTGGGGCCGGGCGGCCGCGGGGTGTGGTGTG